>CAZSVD010000001.1:0-15049 GCA_964610145.1 uncultured bacterium
AGCGCAGCTCAATTCGGCCGCGGTTAAACTGGATGGCAGAAAGATTCGTGATTTCAAAAGTCCTGGAGATATCCTCGGTTTGCTTAAAGTGTTTCAGGGAGGCGATCGCGCATTTAAACAATACGGTTATGCCCGCTCCGAGGCGCGGGAAATAGATTTGAAAAAAGCATTCAGATCAGCTCTAACAAAAAATACTAAAAAACGGAGTGACGGAGTTAGTTCCAGTGAAATGGAACTAATTTTTAGAGAGTTAACCGCAAAAGTTGCACGGCAAAAAAACGGTGCGCATTTCATGGACCAAATCGACGGATGGGTTTTAGGTGCGATGGATGAGGTGACCCGGGAGCCGGAGTTTTCTCAGAAGAATCGTTATACATTTTTATCATGGCTTTACGAAAAAGTTGAACATCAAGATTTTCGAAATGAGCTTGCCCATCGACGAGCGATTCGGGCATTGGGGAGCGCAAATTTTGCAGCTGCTTTTGATACTCTGGAAAAGGAGCTGACCCGAACAATCGATTCAGACCGACCGCTTACCGACGATATTCTTTTCGCCGTGCGAGGAATGCTTGGTACAACGGAAGCTCATTCAATTATGTGGCGTATTATCAGAAGTCTTTCAGTGGGAGATGAGAAAAATCCTTGGGTCAAATTAAATCAAAGCGGGCGTATTCTTGAATTGTTTCGCGCTGATGAGAATGGCATGGACAAATCAGAATTATTTAGAGAATTTCTGAAGTTTCCGAAATGGGTTACTGGAAAGACTGACTCGGAGAGTGAGGTTGCTGTTGATGTTTTGCGAAGAATTGGCTACAAGCCAAACGCGCATAAGCAAATGGTTGATTGGTTGTTGGCGACCGACTCCAAGGACTATCCAAATTTGTTGAAAATCGTTCCGGAATTGTCGGACGAAGCTTACCGTCATTTGAGTCAAAGAACTCGTGCGTCCGAATTTCCCGCGGCAATTTATAAAAAAATCGAAAATGTTCGAGCCGCCCGCTCCGAATCGCGTTTCAATGGGGAAGACATTAAGGCAGCGGAGGAAGGGATATCCATTTTAGCTGCCATGCAGAAAACGGCGCAGCCACAAATAAGTATCAAAGAGTTAGCTCGAAAAATTAGTGATGCGAGAAGAGTCCCTGTTGTGAAAACTCCGCTTAGCGTAGATTCAATCAATAATGGTATCGAGCTCTTACTGCAAACAGGCGTTATTTATGCCTCACAGGTTTTAAATGATGGGACAGTTTATGTTGCCGTTTCAAATGTTGCGATTGCGGGAGTCGGAAGGTCTGCGCGCGGTCTTTTTCAGAGTGGAAATCCTGATGTAATTAAAACTCAGCTGACAGATAGATTGCCTGCATTGGCGGCCACCGCTAAGACAGTTAATGGATTGAGAGAGTTTGTAAACCAATTAGTGCTGCAAAAAGATCCAATCGATGCTTATGCCACGTGGACAGGTTTTGGTGGTATTTCTGCCGAAGACAGAAATAAAGGAAAAATAACTTTTTCGCAAGGCTCAGCGAATGGACCGTTTACGATCTCAGTTGAGAATGTTTCGCAGGCTAATCCGGAAAATACCGCAGAAAATATTTTGCGTAACCTACCGCGTGGTTTTGTTGGCGAGCGAAAGGGTACTGTTGTTACTGTTCGAGCTCGCTCCGAAGCGCGGCCTTCCGCTGCAACCAATCCGATCAAAATGGAAGATATGAAAACCGCGCTTGCAAGATTGGGACTTTACCAAGATGCGGGGCGGGATCATTATCTTTTGAGTCAAGGGCAAGGTTATAACGGATATGCAATTGATCTTAAAGATGCTTCGCCGTTGAAAGCCCAGCCGTTAGCGGACAAGCTTCGCGTTGATGCAGCCTTTGTGAAGGCTTATCCGGATTTGAAGGTAGAAGTTTTTACTAATCGTGTGGTTGTTCGTGTGGTTCCCGGAAGCGGTGGTGTTGGCGTACCAGTTTCTAAAACATGGGGAATTTATCCTGTTCAAAGCAATATTCCTGCAACTCCTGATGTTGTAGTTTTGCCGGCGTATGAACAGCCGAAGAGAGAGGGGGCACGCGATCCTTTGCGCGTTTTTGATTTAAGTTTGACACGTCAGCTGGAGTCTAAACCTATTGTGATTGATCAACCTGATCAAATAGAAGCGTTGTCATGGGTTAATACCGAGGCGGGGGCATTGTGGCATTTTCTTAAGAGTCAGCAATTGCCTACGGATAAATGGACAGCTCTGAATGACAGAGTAGCAGCTCTCATCCAAAAGCAAAACACTCTTAATCAGCTCACTTTTCCAAAGTTAAGCGTTGCGGTAAATCCCGAAAATAATATTGTAGGATTATTTTTTACATCTGTGGATGGTTCACTTCAGCCTTTGGCTGTCTTTGATGCCCCAAATATTCCGAACGTGTTTTTTTCTGCGAGGGAGAGTGGGCGCTTGGCGGATGGCGTTGCTGATTTTAGAAGTGATCTCAAGTTGGTCAAAAGAACAGAAGGATTATTGGCTATTTCACCTGTAAAACGGTCTGAATCAAGAAATGTTGTGACTCTTCCTGTGACAACAAGCAGATCGGTGCCTGTCAACCTTGGCTATGGTCAACGTGTGTATCGCGAGCTTGACGTTTCTGTTTCTGCGCTTCGAGATGCGACACAAGATGATTGGCGCAAAATCTTTCCACAGAGCTCATTAGAAAGTCTTTTGCCGTCATTGGCGAAGCTGAACGGAACGGATACGGTTACCTTCGCATTTTATCCTTTATCAGCTAACGAACCAGGAAGCGTTGTTGCAGTTAAGTTTCCGGGAGTAATAAAGCCCATTGTTTATGATCAGCCCGTGAAATCCGGGAGTAGTTCCTCAGCAGGACTTTATACAGATGAGATTAAGGTAATTGCAGATCAATTTGCTGGAGCAAGAGATTTTCTAAATGGTTCTACGGTAGTTGTCAAAGGCGCACAAAGTGCTACTTTTAGTAGTGGTGGAACGTTGACATTGAATATTATTAATCCGGGCCGTTCGGAGGCAAGAAAATTTGTTCGTGTTGAGACAAACGAGTTAGTTGGGCCCAATTTAAATTCAGCACTTGAACGTGTCTTGTCCGCAAAAGGTGAAACACTTAAATTGATTGTTTCCGACGGCGCAACGCATGTGCAGGTTAAGTTTTTCGTTAAGGCAAATGGATCTAAGCCTCGCGGTGCTACTTTCTCTTTAAATGTTCCGCTGAATGATACACGGATCAATCCTTCGCCAGTTGCGAGCGCTGTTTCAGAACAGCTGAATGCTGCTTATACGGGAGACGATAGCGTTAATTTTAAAAAGCAAAACGGCTTGCCGGAACAAAACGCGTTAACTCAATTTGACTGGATTGATCATATTGAAGTTTCAACGAGCGTGATTGCACGTAGCGAAAGCCGTGCGTTGACGCAGAAGCAGGCGGTTGTGGTCTTGGAGAGATTTACATTTGGGATCATACCCAGCCGTGAAGAGGCTAAAAAGGCTCTTGAAAAGGGGACAGACTCAATTTGGATTGCAGCAGCAAAGGAAGTACTCAAGACAGATCAGATCCCTCTCTCGGATGATGTGAATGCTGGTAGTGTGCTGGATCAAATTTTAGATTTGGCAGACAAAGCCCAAATTGGTTTTGGTTCCGGAATGAATAAGGCGTTACAGTTAGATGAAAACCAAGCGCGCCGCACCAGTTTGCCTCCGATTGTTGCTAGCGGGAAAGGTTTTAAACATTTGGCAACAAGCAATCGTCCTGCAGCTTTAGCTTTAGTTGAGAAATTTGCCGCTGAAGGATTTAAATCAAAAATTGTCCTTTCTGTCGGAGATGATGATAAAGCTGATTTGTTTGAATTTCTTGTTGATGAATTAGCGAAGCATGAATCTGGTTTTCGTGGCACCAAAGCCGACATGAAAGGGTTGATTGCAAATGCAATTGATTTTCGTGATACGGATGAAATGGTTACTTTGAGCAAACAATTGGGGGGACATTTTGCTAAACTAGATTTAGGTTTTGACTCGCAATTGTTAAATCAGCTAAGCGGCGGATATTTATTTGAGCTAAAGAATGGTAATCAGCCGTTGGATGGAAAAGATCTTTGGGCTGTTTCTGTTGTGGGAGCGTTGCTTCCTAAAGCGATTGCCTCTGCGACAGCAAAGAATGTTGCCGCGGATCAAGTAGAAGCAGAGCTTTTGAAGTTCTTCAACTCACAAGGTATGGGGCTTAGTTTTGATCATGGTGTATTCAAATTTGGTGTCATTGCGACCCTTCTACAAGCGATTGTGACCGAGAAGTATATCGAAATCATGGCGTAATCAACGCCAGAGTTCAAAAGCCCGCCGGAAGTGAAAATCTTTCGGCGGGCTTTTTATTTCAATGCTTCTTTCCTCCGACTTTAATCCCTGCTAAAATACCCCGTCTTTTTATAGAGCGCTTTTGAAACGGGGTTTTTGTGTTCAAAACGACCGAAGAACAGTTGCAAATTATTGGTGATGGGTTAGTCGATTTAATATCGCGTGAAGAGCTGATCAAAAAGCTTGAGTATTCGCGCACCCATAATAAACCGCTGCGTGTGAAATACGGTGCCGATCCTTCCGCGCCCGATCTGCATTTAGGCCACACCGTACCTCTTCGTAAGTTACGTCAATTTCAAGATTTAGGGCATCTGGTTGTTTTTATTATCGGTGATTTTACCGCTCGTATCGGTGACCCTTCGCATAAGTCCGATACACGGCCAATGCTTTCTGAAGAGCAAATCAAGCAAAACGCGCTGACTTATCAGGAACAGGTTTTCAAAATTCTCGATAAATCTAAGACGGAAGTGCGTTATAACTCCGAATGGCTCGCGAAAATGAACGCGGCTGATTTTCTAACGCTGACTTCAAAATATACCGTTGCGCGTCTGCTTGAACGGGATGATTTTAAAAAAAGATATGAGTCCGGTCGCCCAATCGCGCTGGTGGAGTTTATGTATCCAATGCTGCAGGGCTGGGATTCTGTGATCGTGAAAGCGGACATTGAAATTGGCGGAACCGATCAAACATTTAATTTGCTTGTGGGCCGCGAACTTCAAAACCGCGAAAACATGGCGCAGCAGATCGTTATGACTTTGCCGATTATCGAAGGTTTAGACGGCGTTCAGAAAATGTCAAAAAGCTTGGGGAATCATATCGGGGTGATGGATAGTCCGCGCGAAATGTTCGGAAAAATTATGTCAATTCCGGATGCGTTGATTGAAAAGTATTACCGTTATTTGAGTGCTTTGCCGAAAGTGGCCATCGATGTGATCGCAAAAGATCTTAAATCAGGAGCCAATCCGCGTGACATCAAAGCCCGCTTGGGCGAGCGCATGGTAGAGCTTTTTCATTCGGCGCAGGCCGCGTGCAAAGCGCATGAAGAATTTAACGAAATTTTTAAGAACAAAGGTTTGCCCGAAGAAATTCCGGAATTTAAAATCAAAGAGCCTCTCGATTTGATTTCGCTTTTGGTTCATTGCGGATTAGCGCCGTCGAAATCCGAAGCCCGCCGCGCGATTGAGGCCGGTGCCGTTAAAGTGAATCAGGAAAAAGTTTCTAATCTTCGGCTTGTTCCGAATTTAGACGAGCCTTTTGTTCTTCAAAATGGTAAGCGTAAGTTCGCACGCGTCGAACGAGCCTCCTAAAAATGGCAGCCATTCTTCAGGTTGACCAGGTTTCCAAAAAATTTAATTCCTTACGGGCTGTTACGGATCTAAACCTCACTTTATCTTCCGGCGAAATTGTTGGGTTTTTAGGCCCCAATGGAGCCGGAAAAACAACGGCGATGCGCATGATTTGCGGTTACTTTCCGCCGTCATCAGGGCGTATTACGATTGACGGTGTGGATATGCAATATGAGCCTAAAGCCGCCAAAAAAATGATCGGCTATTTACCCGAAACAGTCAGTCTTTATGGCGACATGCGCGTCATTGAGTATCTCAACTTTGTTGCCGCCGTAAAAGGCGTTGGCTTTTTAAGCCGCGGAAAAGCCGTAAATGAAAAAATTGAACAATGCGGCTTGGGAGATGTGCGCAAAAGACTGATCGGACGCTTGTCGAAAGGGTTTAAGCAGCGTGTCGGATTGGCTCAGGCACTTTTGGGCGAACCCAAGTTGCTTGTTTTGGATGAACCCACCTCGGGTCTTGACCCGAAGCAAATTTCGGATATCCGCGGTTTGATTCAAAGTTTGCGCTCAGGCCGGTCTATTCTTTTTTCGACTCACATTCTTCCTGAGGTGACGCTGCTTTGTGATCGCGTAGTGATGTTGAATAAAGGGCGCGTCCTTGCCAGCGGGACCGTGGAAGAACTCGAAGCACATTTGTCAGAAGATTTTCAAATTCAGGTCACTATTTTGGGCCGTGAAAAAACATCCGAGGCCGTGTCTGTTTTGGAAGAAATCGAAGGTCTAAAAGATATCAATTTTATTGTGTCGATGGGGAATCAGGTCGTGATGACTTGTCGGGCTCCCGCGCAGCTGGAGTTTCGTAACATTATCACCGAGCGTCTTTCACGGCGGGGAATTTCTGTTATTGAAATTAAAAGGGAACAGCTTACTCTCGAAGAAATATTTTTGAGGCTTTTGAAATGATTTTGCTGAAAAAAGTCATTCGCGGCGTTATCGATTTGCGGTTTTCGTGCGACGTATGTCTTAATACGTCTCCTCATCCGCGCATCGATGTCTTGCGCCTGAGCTTTTTTGAGCAAAATCCTAATCAAAAGAGGGCTTCATCCATATGAAGAATATTTTATATTTAGCTCGGAAAGAATTTTCCTCTTATTTTCATACCTGGCAGGGTGTGTTTGTGGCGCTTTTTTTCTTTTTAGTTTCAGGATTATTTTTCTCGCTGCTTATTTTGGGGTATGCCAAATTTTCGCTTGCTCCCGATGCCGGCAATCTCGAGCAAATGGGGGTTAATCAGACGGATTATATTTTTGGTTCTTTTTACATGAACTTATCCACGGTGCTTATTTTTATTATTCCGATTTTAACGATGCGTGGTTTTTCCGAAGAGCGCCGCGATCAAACTTTGGAATTACTTTTTACTTATCCGTTGTCGGACAGGGAAATCGTTCTTGGAAAATTTTTGGGACAAGTGTGGATGTTTGAACTCTTAGCTGTACCCCTCTTGGGGTATGGTGTTGTGGCGCAAATGGCTGGAGCGGATTTTGATTGGCGCGTTATTTTTCTCGCGTTTGCCGGTTTTTGGATGCTCGGGGTTTGTTATTTGGCGCTTGGATTTTTTATTTCAAGTTTAACCAAGAGCCCCGTGCTTTCTGCGGTTTCAACATTCGGTATTTTTCTTATCTTTTGGGTTTTGGAATGGGTTGCCAAAGTCGCGGACGGACGCACCGCGTTGATTTTTCAGGAAATTTCTCCGTTGGATCACTACCGCTATTTTACTTTAGGACAGCTTCATTTTTCGCATGCAGTTTATTTTGCGTTAGCCTGTTTTTTCTTTTTGATGATGTCCATTTTATCCATCTCCACTCGTAACTGGAAAAGTTCATGAAGCAGCTTTGGTACCGGTTTCAGTTTTTGGCGGTGACGATACTTTTGTCAGCGACGGTGGTATTGACTTTTTTGGTGGCCCGTCAGATGGATTGGCATTACGACCTTACCCGGGAAAAGGTTCATTCTTTGCCGGAGGAGACGACGCGGGTTTTACGGGAACTTGCCGCTCAATCGATTGAGGTTGTTGCTTTTTATCCCAAAGATGATCCCGCGCGTGAAGCGCTGATCTTATTTTTAAAACAGTGTCAGTCCGCGCACCCGCATTTCCAGTTTTCTCTTTATGATCCGATTCGTCGGCCCAAGCTGGCGGAGGAAAATAAAATTGAACAAAACTACACCACGATTGTACGTGTAGGCAAACATGAAGAGCGCATTTATTATTTTACGGAAGAGGCTTTTACCAACGCGCTTTTTCGGTTGGCGCATCCCCGCAAAATGAATATTTGTTTTGTAACGGGGCATCAGGAGCTCAAACTCAACGGAAATGAACGCAACAGTGCGCAAATGTTTGTTCGTAATTTACAAAACGGCGAAGTCAGTATCCACTCGCTTGTGCTTGCGCGTGATGGTGTCCCCGATGCCTGCACCGTAACCGTGATGGCAGGCCCGCATACCGAACCATCACCGGATGAGTTTGAAAAGTTGGCCAAAGCGTTCCGCCGGGGGAAGGGGCTTGTGTTTTTGATTGATCCGATGGATTTGGGGGTGGGTAGAAAATTTATCGATTTTTTTAAATTATTTGGTGTCGCGATCGGTGAGAACGTTTTGGTGGACAAAGCCAGCCGGATTGCCGGCGGTGATTTTTTAATGCCCGCGATTATCAATTACACGAAACATGAGTCAATGAAACGGATGAAAGAACCCTCCATGTTTCCTGTTACGCGCACGGTTCAGCCCTCGGTAGATATGCCCAAAGATCTCGAAGTTTCGCCATTAGCTTTAACCAATGACGGCAGTTGGGCGGAAACAGATTTGGTGCTGCTTGAGGACGGTAAGGCCACTTTTGATGTGAAACATGATATTGCGGGGCCTTTGCCGATAGCGGTTGCGGTTGAAACTAAAAAAGAAAAAGGCGGCCGCATGATTGTTGTGGGTGACAGTGATTTTGTCACCAATGGCTATTTGTCGATTTCTCAAAATTTGGATTTCGCGACTGAAATTCTGAAATGGGCAGGCCGAGACAGTCGTTTTATTCGCGTGCGTCCCCATCGGGCGACTTATAAACCTCTTTTTATGAAAGAATATCAGCGTCAGGGTTTACTTGTGGTTATTTTAGGACTTTATCCGTTGGCCTTGTTTGTGCCGATTGGTCTTTATCTTTTTATCCGCTCCCGAACCGCATGAAATTCAAACACACACTTTTTTTTGTTTGTCTGTTCGCAGCGGCCCTGTCTTTGTACATTTCTCAGACCAAGCGTGAAGCAGCTCGCGTGGAAGAGCTTAAAAAAACAAGCGAAGATTTTAAACTTCAGGTTGAAGAAAAGTCACCGAATCTCAAACTGAATCAAAAAGTTAATTTTATTCAAGTGCAGGAGCTCAATAAAGACGAAACCTTTTGGCTTGAAAGGCAGGAGAATGTTTGGCGGTTGACTTATCCGATTCGCGCCATGGCCGATCAGGCGATGGCTCAGGGGATGGCGGGTATGGTGAAGGCGGCTTTTGGACAAAAACTTTTAAAGCCCGAAGGGGCCTGGCAGGATTATGGTTTGGATCAACCCGAATTTAAAATCGGCGTTGGTACCACGGGCGATACGGAGCGGCATTTTCTTTATTTAGGCAAAGAAGCTCCTCTGAAGAGCGGTGTTTTTGCCCGATGGGATGATAAGAACGCTTATTTTGTTTTGCCTTCGGCGTTTAAGCCGGCTTTTCGCCGAACTGTTTATGAAATGCGGGAAAAGCGTTTATTTTTAATGCCGCTTCCCAAAATTGACCGTATTTATGTCGAAATCGGAGAACAAACTTTCGATTGGACGCTCAAGAATGGAACTTGGTATTGGATGGAACCGATTGATTTAATAAGAAAGAAAGTTCCTGACGATCAGGTTTTAGCCTTAATTCAAATGCTTTCCGGATTTTTTATCAAAGAGTTTGTAGATGAAAAAGAAGTCAGTCTTCAGGCCGCGGGAATCAGTTTGATTTCTGACCGCATTCGGGTTCGTTCGGGCACAAACAGCGAAACCGTTTTTTTGGGCAAAGAGGCCACGCTGAAAACAGCTTATTATGCGCATCGCGAAGACGAGAAGAATTTATTTTTGATCGATCAGACAAAAGTAATCAATTTCTTAGATTTGCTGAGCGCGATCGATAAAATGAATCATCCGCTGCCGGCCCCGGAAAAAGCGTCTTTGTCCGAGAAAAAGGCAAATCCGGCTTAAACGGGAACATTTTAAATGTCGATGCAGTCCGCGTTAATCAAAATTCAAAAGTCGATCTCTCAAATGGCACCCGGAAGGGTTGTTCGGCTTGTCGCGGTGAGTAAAACTTTCAATTCGGAAGCAGTAAAAGCCGCGTATGATCTGGGACTGCGTGATTTTGGCGAAAATAAAGTTCAGGAGCTTCTGGAAAAACAGGCGCAGTTACCCGCGGATATCGGGTGGCATATGATCGGGCGCTTACAAACAAATAAGGTTAAAGACATTCTCGGGAAAACAGTCTTGATTCATTCGCTTGACCGCGAAGAATTATTTAAAAAAATAGAAAGTGAAGCCCGAAAGAAAGCCATCTCTCGGGTGGAATGTCTTGTTC
This sequence comes from uncultured bacterium, assembly GCA_964610145.1. Taxonomy (GTDB): domain Bacteria; phylum Omnitrophota; class Omnitrophia; order Omnitrophales; family Aquincolibacteriaceae; genus Multiplicimicrobium. The sequence goes on from CAZSVD010000001.1 coordinate 10,275, forward strand.
AGGTGAATGTTAGCGGCGAAGCAACAAAAGCCGGTTTTTCTCCGGATGAAGTGACACGTTTTTTAAGTGCTATTGCTGCCGATTCTCCGGTTAAAATTAAAGGCTTGATGACCATGGCTCCGCTTACAGATAATATAGATGAAATTCGGGTCGTGTTTCGGAAGACGAAAGTTTTATTTGATCAAATAAAAAGGGAGTTTCCGGGTTTATCCATGGAACACCTTTCAATGGGCATGTCGGGTGATTTTGAAGTCGCGCTTCAGGAAGGCGCGACCATGGTACGTATAGGAACCGCATTATTTGGCGCGCGGGACGCGCACTGAGGAGAGTAGGATGAAGATAACGCAGAAAATCGGATTAATCGGCTGTGGCAATATGGGCTCCGCGATTTTTGAAGGCGCTTTTCGTAATCATGTTTGCCGGTCCAATCAGGTTTGGGTCGCCGATAAAATGCGGGACAAGGTGACTTCATTCAGTAAAAAGAACAAATGCCACGCGGCAGTGGACGCGGTCGAAATTGCGAAAAAAACAGATGTTATTTTACTTGCCGTTAAACCTCAAGATTTGGCGGAAACAGCGGCTGCCATTCGTCCTTTTTTAAATTCAAAAAAAACAGTGATTTCAATTCTCGCCGGAGTGAAGCTGGCTGGTCTTAAAAAGCATTTGGGCGGGGCGGTGATTGTGCGGGCGATGCCTAATTTAGGAGCACAGGTTGGGGCTTCGATTACGGCTATTTGTTCAAAAAATAAAAAGTCCTTACAGACGGCGCAGGCGCTTTTTTCTGCCTGCGGCGGAGTTGTTGCTTTGGATGAAAAATATTTTGATGTGGTGACGGCGGTGAGTGGAAGCGGTCCGGCTTATTTCTTTTTGATGATGGAGTTGCTCAGTGATTTTGCCCGTAAAAATGGTTTGGACGAAAAATCCGCGCGCCAATTGGCTGTGCAAACCGCTTTGGGCGCCGGAAAATTGGCTTCGATCAGCTCGGATGCTCCTGCATTGCTGCGCGAGAAAGTCACTTCAAAGAAGGGGACCACGCATGCGGCTTTGTCTGTGCTAAAATCTAAAAAATTTCCGAAGATATTTTTCAGCGCATTGCAGGCAGCCGTCAAACGCAGCCGGCAACTCAGTAAATAGAGGCGATTATGTTTATTGTCGGAGAAATTCTGAATGGTTTGGCTTTTATTGTGCAGGGTATTTTTACGATATTGATGTGGATTATTATCGCGCAGGCCGTGCTGACATGGCTTCTCAGTCCGTTTCATCCGTACGTGCAAATGCTGGGGCAGGCCGCGGAACCCGTACTCAAACCTTTTCGCCGTTTGCCGCTGACGGTAGGCAATATTGATTTTTCGCCGCTTGTGGCCGTGGTTGTTTTGTCCGTGGTCAAAAATATTTTACTTCGTATGCTAATGATGGGTTCCCAGTATTTTGGAACCTAATAAGGTATGCCCGCAAAACCCGTAAAAAAAAATAACAATCAAACGCTTGCCCAAATCGATGCCTGCGTAAAGTTCATCCGCAAAAAAACCGACTTTAAGCCGGAATTTTGCTGCGTTTTAGGAACCGGTCTCGGCAATCTTGCCAAACAAGTGAAGCCTGCGGCTATTTTTGAATATTCGAAACTTCCGAATTTTCCCGTTACAACCGTTGATTCGCATCGAGGACAGCTTATTTTGGGCGAACTGGAAGGCCGCCGCGTGGCCGTGCTGGAAGGACGTTTTCATCTTTATGAGGGATATTCTTCCGCGGAGGTTGCTTTTCCTATTCGGGTTTGTAAATTTCTGGGCGCGCAAAATTTAATCGTGACTAATGCCGCCGGCGGAATTAATTTAGCGTATGGGCTTGGTGATTTGGTCGCGATTAATGATCATATTAATTTTTTAGGGGCAAATCCGCTGATCGGACCGAACGATGAACGTGTGGGGCCCAGATTTCCGGATATGTCGGAACCGTATTCAAAGCTGTTTTTGAAAACAGTTGAAAACGCGGCAAAAGCATTAAAACAGCCGCTGCATTCGGGAGTTTATTTAGCAATTAGCGGACCGAACCTTGAAACTCGCGCAGAATATCGTATGATAAGGGGCTTTGGTGCCGACTTAGTCGGTATGTCAACCGTTCCGGAAGTGATTGCCGCGGTTCATGCCGGGATGAATGTTTTGGGCCTGAGTGTGGTGACGGATGTTTGTGATCCGGATCATTTAAAAAAAGTGGATATTCGTGAAATTATTCGTGTAGCGAATCAGGCCGGACCAAAACTCGACAAACTGATTCGAAAATTTTTGAAAGATGTCAAAATATGAGTACAGAAAAAAAAGGGTATAAGGATACGCTCAATTTGCCGGATACGCCTTTCGCGATGAAGGCCGCACTGGCGCAGCGTGAGCCGGGAATGTTAGAGGCTTGGCAAAAAGAAAATCTGTATAAGCGTATTCGCGAGAAATCCGCCGGGCAGCCTAAATATGTCCTTCATGACGGTCCGCCTTATGCCAACGGACAAATCCACATTGGTCACGCCCTGAATAAAGTTCTTAAAGATATCGTAGTTAAATTCGAAACCATGCGCGGTTTTGACGCGAAATATGTTCCGGGTTGGGATTGCCATGGACTGCCGATAGAAGTGCAATGTCTCAAAGAGCTTGGAAAGAGCAAGGACGAAGTCAATCCGGTTGAATTTCGTAAACAAGCCCGCAAATACGCGGAAAAATATATCGCCATTCAGAAAGAGGAATTCAAAAGACTCGGAATTTTTGGAGACTGGGATAAGACGTATTTGACAATGAATTTTGGATATCAGGCGAAAATTGCCGAAGCTTTTTTTACGCTTTATGAAAAAGAATATATTTTTCGCGGAGAAAAGCCGGTGTATTGGTCTACCGGCTGCGAAACCGCTTTGGCGGAAGCCGAATTGGAATATCAGGATAAAGTTTCCAAAGCGATTTTCGTGAAATTTCCGGTGCAGGAATTGGGTTCAAAACAGATGAAATATTTGGAGGACGCGGGAGCTGTCGCTAAATCAAAAGTTTCATTGTTAATTTGGACCACAACTCCATGGACTTTACCCGCGAACGTGGGCGTTGCGGTGAATGCCGAAATGGAATACGGAATTTATGCTTTTCAAAATCATGAGATTTATATTTTTTCAAAAAATCTCGAAGAGAAGTTAAAGGGGAAATTAGGCTGGTCTGAATTTAAATGTCTTCGCACGCTGAAGGGCGATGCTCTGCAAAAACTTTTTCCGAATTACGGACATCCTTTTATTGACCGCGACGGCAAAGTAATTTTGGCGGATTATGTTTCTGATGCCGAAGGAACAGGGCTTGTTCATATCGCTCCGGGGCATGGTGAGGAAGATTATGTTTATGGGCACTTGAAGAATAATCTCGAAATTTTATCTCCCGTCGATCATCGCGGCCGTTTTACCGATAATTTTGGTCCTGAGTTGCAGGTGAAAGGCGTCGGCGTTTTTCAGGCGAATGATACGATCATCGAATACTTAAAGAAGCATGATTTGCTGCTTGCCGTTGAAAATCACGCCCATTCTTATCCGTATTGTTGGCGCTCTAAAACGCCGGTCATCGTGCGTGCGACCCCGCAATGGTTTATGAAAATAGATCATGATGATTTGCGCAAGCGAATGCTTCACGCGGTTTACGGAGAGATTAAATTTACACCTGATTGGGGAGTTAACCGTATCGGCGGTATGCTTGAAACTCGTCCCGAATGGTGTCTCTCGCGGCAGAGGCTTTGGGGCGTGCCTGTCCCGCTTGCTTTGTGTGAAGATTGCGGCGCTCCGCATGTTAATGAAGGTTTTAAAAAGCGGGTTCTTGACGCGTTCAACGAAAAGGGTGCGGATGCTTGGTTTGAGCTTCCGGTTGAGCATTTTTTAGGAAAAGACGCGGTTTGCGTTTCATGCGGTTCAAAAAAGTTGCGCTTAGAAAAAGATATTTTGGATGTGTGGTTCGATTCAGGCTCAAGTCATCATGCGGTTTTGCGCGAAGACCCTGAATTAAGTTATCCCGCGGATCTTTATCTGGAAGGATCCGATCAGCATCGCGGCTGGTTTCAAAGTTCGCTGACGGTTGCCATGGGGCTTTCGGGTGAAGCGCCTTTCAAAGGCGTTTTAACGCATGGCTTCGTGATGGACGGAGAAGGCAAAAAAATGTCCAAGTCCGCGGGCAATGTTGTTGTGCCGCAAAAGGTGATTCAGGAATATGGCGCGGATATTTTGCGTCTCTGGGTGTCTTCCTGCGATTATCAATTTGACGTGCGTCTTTCTTATGAAATGTTGAAGCAGTTAGCGGATGCGTATCGTAAAATTCGCAATACTTTGCGCTATGTGCTCGCAAATCTTGCTGACTTTAAAGTATCCGATCATGCGGTGCCGGAAGAAAAAATGCATCCGCTTGATCTTTGGGCTCTTAAACGTTTGCGTGAGTTGGCCGGGCGAGTGACCGAAGATTACGCCAGCTTTGGATTTAATCAGGTTTACCGCGAAATTTATCATTTTTGCGTGACGGATTTAAGCGCGTATTATTTTGATATTTTAAAAGATACGCTCTATGTTCACTCGAAGGATGCGTGGATACGCCGTTCTGCGCAAACAGCTTTGCATGAAATTTACGGAACGCTTGTAAAATTGCTCGCGCCCGTGCTTGTTTTTACAGCCGATGAAGCTTGGCGTGTTTATCCTGTGGATGATTGCGCTTCTGTTCATGAGAGCGCCTGGCCTTCTGCGGCAAGTTCTCAAATTGAAACCGGTGCCGATTGGGATTGGG
>CAZSVD010000002.1:0-5379 GCA_964610145.1 uncultured bacterium
AAAGATCTTCTTCGCCGATCGCACAACCCGCGTAAGGCGCCAAATATTGAAGCGGAGCCGGATCATCCGATGATGCGGAAACAATCGTGGTGTATTCCATGGCGCCTTGTTCTTCAAGGGTTTTTGCGATAGCCACGACACTTGAGAGCTTTTGGCCGATGGCAACATAAATACAGTGAATGCCCGTGCCCTTTTGATTGATAATCGTGTCGAGAATGATCGCGGTTTTTCCGGTTTGGCGGTCACCGATGATCAATTCGCGTTGTCCGCGCCCGATAGGGATCATGCCGTCCACGGCTTTGATACCGGTTTGCAACGGTTCTTTAACCGGCTGACGCTGAATAACCGAAGGAGGAATTGTTTCAATCGGACGCGTACGGTCAGTAATAATCGGACCCTTTCCGTCCAAAGGCTCACCAAGCGGATTAACGACGCGACCCATTAATGCGGGACCTACCGGAATTTGCGCGATTTTTCCGGTGCGCTTAACCATGCCGCCTTCTTTAATTTTGCTGTCGTCGCCTAAAATAACGACGCCCACTTGGGTGGGTTCAAGATTGAGAACCAATCCGGTTGTTCCGTCTTCGAAGGTGACAAGTTCGCCGGCCATAACGGTTTCAAGACCGTAGACGCGCGCGATACCATCGCCGACTTGCAAAACATAACCCACCGACTCGATTTCGAGCTTGGATTGATATTTTGCGATTTCTTTTTCGAGCGCTTGCGTTACTTCACCGGGCTTAATCATAAAAATTCTCCTCGCTAACTAAATAAACTAAAACTTTAAACGGGCGCAGCGGAAAGTCGCTGCCGCATCTCTCTCAATTTTGTTTTGTAACTCGCGTCAACGACGCGTTCATCCAACTTTAAAATAAATCCACCGAGAAGATCGGGGTCAGTTTTTGAAACCAATCGAATTTGCGACGATAATTTCTTTTCCAAAATAGACGTAAGTTTTTTTTGAGTCGCTGACTCCATGGGAACAGCGCTGATAAGTTCTGCTTTGCGTATACCGCGATGCTTTTCCGAGCGCGTCTGAAAAGCGCTTTCGATTGAGCGTAAAATAGAAAAACGTTTCTTTGCCAAAACCAAACGCAAAAAAAGAACAAGAAGCTGAGGAGTGTCTTTCTGCAGCACAGACAAAAGAAACTCTTCCTTTTTGCTCAGCGGAATGACCGGGCTTTCCATGAAAGCGGCAAAGCGGCGATCCTGATAAGCCGTATGAACGAACTCATCAAAAGCTTTTTCAACAGCGGCAAGGTTGTTTTCCTTGCCGCTGAGATTGAAAAGCGCCTCAGCGTAATTTTTTGCGAGCGTTTCGGTGTCGTTCATAGTGCTTTTTCGAGTTCATCCACGAGTTGAGCGGCTTTATCACGCTGACGGCTGTCGCTTAAGTTTTCGCGCAGGATTTTTTCTGCGACGTGAACGGAAAGGTCTGCGATTTCGTGGCGCAAAACAACCCGCGCTTTTGAAACCTCAAGATCAAGCGCGGCCTTTGTTTTATCAAAAGTGCGTTGCGCTTCTTCGCGGGCTTTGTCCTGCATTTCTTTCGTGATTAAACGTCCGGCCTCAACCGTCTCCGCCATCTTCGCGCGCGTTTGTTCTTCGATTTGCTTGAGATGCATTTCATATTCCGCACGAAGTTTTTCCATGTCACGCTTGGCACGCTCCACATCATCGATGCTTTTTTGGATATGGTTGCGGCGGTCAGCGAGGGACTTTTGGATCGGGCCCCAAGCGAACTTTCTCAGCGTGAAGAACACGATGAGAAAGGCGACCAGCTGAATGACAATTTCTGTTGGAACAATGTTCATGGCTAAAGATGAATTTAGATCAGATCTTCATCAAAGCGAGCGCGAAAACGTAAAGCGTAAGAGCTTCGATCAACGCGCAGCCGAGAAGCATGTTCACGACAATTTTACCGGAAGCTTCGGGTTGACGTCCGATAGCGTTCATGGCGCCGGTAACAGCGTTACCAATACCGATACCGCAACCCAAAGCGGCGATGCCGAGGGCGACCGGAACTGCGAAAGCAAGTGCGATTTCTTTTGTCATTTTAAGTTCTCCTTCATTTAATTTTAAAAACAGTTGCGAAATTAATGATTTGCCGCCGGCGCTGAATCAGAATGCTCCGATGACTCGTGAGCGTGCTCATCGCCGTGTGGCATTAATGTTTTGATATAAACACCGGTCAATAAGGTGAAAACGAAAGCCTGGATTCCGCTGAAAAGAAACGAAAGCGCGTTGCCAAAAAGCTGCAGCGGAAAAGCCCAATAGTTTGAGCGCATGACGATGCGCGCGAATTGAAAAAGCAAAGAGTCTTCGCTTGAAACGTTGGCAAAAAGACGGACAGAAAGACTCAGCGGAACGGCCAAAAATTCGAGCATTAAATTCAGGGGGAAAATTAAGATAATGCCGACGAGCCACGCCAAAATGCCTTCAGGGCTTCCCGCGACATGGTGAAGATAGCTTTTGATTCCAAGCTCACGAATTCCGTAAAACTGAATGTATCCGACCGCGATCAGCGCAAGAGGAAGCGTTGTGTTAAGCGAAGATGTGGGGGATTTGAAAAACGGAAACAGTCCGCAATAGTTCATCATGAAAATATAAAAGAAAAGCGTGCCGAGAAAAGGAACATGTTTGCGTCCGCCTTCGCCCATGAGCCCGACAACAAAATTTTCAATTCCTTCAACGAGTGCTTCAGCGAAATTACGAAAGCCGCCCGGAACAAGCGTGTAGCGGCGCGCCGCGAGAAGTAAAAATGTGCAAATAATCGTCAGGATAACACCGGAGAAAAAAAGATTTTCCCATTGGTGCAAAAATTTAAAGAAAGCGGAATGATGAAAATGTTCGGAAAGAAGCTCTAAGATATTTGAAAACTCATGCGCTTCATGAGCAACTTCATGCGCCAGATTTTCCGCGGCCTGAGTTTCCTGTGCTGTCATTTTTTTGTGCGTCTTGTAACAATTTGATCGTTCTAAAAGTTTGGACTAATGCTAAGATAGTTCCCACGCCGATACATAGCGGCGAAACAAAAGAGGGAAACCCCCTTTGAATAAGAGCGTTAGCAATGCCATATCCCAGCAAAGGAGCGCCAACCAAAACCAAAGGAAGAGTAAGCGTGACCCCGATGATTTTAATATTTTTTAAAATTTGCTGATCCTTGGCGGTCAAACAACGAACGGATAATTTTTCACAACCCTATTAGCTTCAATCGGTTAGATAGCCAATTGAAGAGGCAATATTATGCTTAAAGAAACAGAAATGTCAAGTAATACATGAAGAAAAAAGGCCGGTTTTTTATCTTTTTGGTGAAGTGGTTTTTTTTGATTAGTTTGGCGATTATTATTTTTAACAGTTTTATTTTAAAACCTCTTTTGTCTTCTTCTTTTGGACTTTATTGGGACACTGATTTTATTATCGGCCGTGCGCGTTGGGATTGGACTTTGCCCGGACTGACCATGGAAGAAGTTAAGATTGGAAATCCATACGGTTTTCCGCGCGGGGAGATGCTCCAAGTTGACCGAATCATCATGCGATTCGACTTTAGTAAGGATTTTTTGGTGGATGGCAAAGTTAAGCCGGATTCCTTGGAGATACAAATCAAAAAAATTGAGTTAATGCGGCGCGTGAGCGGGCATTTGAATTTACATTTATTTACGCACCCTGAAAACATACCTAACAAAAGGCGGGGATTAGGGTTATCACCAAGAATGACCAAGATTACGGTAGAAGATATCAGCGAAACGGATGCAACCCAGCCGATTTTAAAACGGCAAATGTACAGCCTTCCGAACAAAGAGTTTGAGATTGGCGAAAAATCCAATTTTAGGATTATTGCTCAGATTTTTGTGGCGCAGCTTTTTCAGAGAATAGGGTTAAGTGAAGAGGGAAATATGCCTGCTTTGCCGGCGCCGCAATACCACGGAATTGCCTCTTCTGTAGAGCAGGAAATCAAAGAACATGCTGAAAGCGTCGCGCGTGATGAAAGTGCAGCCGCTAAATTTGAGACTTTACTTGATGCCTCTGATCCATCCGCCAAAGCTGCTCCAAAAGCAAGCTAGGCCTGATTTGTCCGCTATTAATTCAAAATCTTTTTTGAAAGGATTTTGAGATTGTTGTCGAGCTCATAGACCAATGGTGTTGCGGTTGGAATATTTAAATCCAAAACCTGTTCTTTGGTCATATGCTCAAGATGCATCACAATCGCGCGAAGGCTGTTGCCATGCGCGGCAACGATGACATTTTTCCCTTTCTTCAAATCAGCGGCGATATGTTTTTCAAAATAAGGCAACGCGCGTGCAGCCGTATCTTTCAAGCTTTCGCTGAAGCCCTCAGGATTGAAATCTGTTTTTTCTGTCGGAGGGGGAACATCGTAGCTGCGACGCCAAATATGAACCTGTTCATCACTGTATTTTTTGGCCGTTTCGCCTTTGTTAAGTCCTTGCAGGGCACCATAATGCCGTTCATTTAAGGCTTTATCGCGAATAATCGGAAGGCCTGTTTTTCCTGCGGATTGCAAAGCGAGATCCAGCGTATTCATGGCTCGCTTGAGAACAGATGTGTAGGCCTGGTCAAGTTTGTAGCCGGCGATTTTCTTTCCTGCCGCTGCGGCTTCTTGTACGCCTTTTGCCGAAAGTTCCACGTCCACCCATCCGGTAAACCGGTTTTCAAGGTTCCATTGTGATTCGCCGTGGCGGATTAAAATCAAAGTTGCCATTGTTTCCCCCTGAAATGAACTATATATATGGATGCGTTAGAAATTAGGAAGCGGCATTATATCCAGATGGTTCAATTGGTCAAGTTTTCATAAAAATGTGCAAAAATATCAAAAGATAGCATTATTATCTATTTTATATCAATTATTATTAAATAATAAATTTAAATATTATTTAAATACACATGGATTTAAGGCGCAATTTTTGGCATTTTGAGAAAGATTTTTTAGCTCAAAAAAATCAAAAAAAGTTCAAAAAATTAATTGACATGCGAAAAAGTGCGGATACAATGTCAGCTCTTTTATCCTCAGGGAAGGAGTATCTATAGGGTATTCCCTACCCTCTGAGCGGTAGAAAAGATTTTTCCTTCAGCTGGTGCTGAAGTAGCTCAGTTGGCAGAGCACGTCCTTGGTAAGGACGAGGTCGTGGGTTCGATTCCCATCTTCAGCTGAGTTTTGGTGACGTAATTTTGTGCGATATATAAATAAAATTTGAACGAATCAAATCTAAGGAGATACGGCAATGGCAAAAGAAAAATTTGACAGAACAAAACCGCACGTAAACGTCGGTACAATCGGCCACGTCGACCACGGTAAAACAACTTTGACGACAGCTCTTTGTATGGTTCAAAACGCAAAGGGTCTTGCGGATATCAAAACTT
>CAZSVD010000003.1:0-9390 GCA_964610145.1 uncultured bacterium
CGGAGAAATTATCGCGGGAGCGTTTTTAAGCGAGAAGGGGTATAAAATTTTAGATAAAAAAGTACGAGCGCCTTTTGGTGAGCTTGATTTAGTTGCGCAGAACAAAGACGTTTTAGTTTTCGTGGAGGTTAAAACGCGCAGCTCAGAGCAATTTGGCGCGCCGGAAGAGGCGGTGAATGCGCAGAAGCAGAAGCAAATGGTCAAGTTGGCGGAGTGGTATGCGCAAAAAAATACATTATCGAAAATGAAAATGCGGTTTGATGTTATCGCCATTCTTTATAACGGTGTGAACGCCCCTCAAATACGGCATATTCAGCATGCTTTTGAGGCGATATAAAAATCTCAAGCCTTTTGGCATTTCGCCGATAAGATCAAGCTGTCGAAATTAGCAAAGATATATACTTGAATGGGCAACGGAGACTTCTTATAATCTTCGCCCGAGGGTTTATGGCAAGCTGGAAAAAGCAGACATTTTTAAATAAGGCGGTTGTGAGCGTTATCGCGTTCAGCGCATGCGCTTTGCTTTCTTTCACTGCTTTTGCGCAGGCACCGGATAAATATGCTCCCGTTTATGAAAAGGGATCCCTCAAGGCGGCTGCTTTAAAAGATCCTGTTTCTTATCTTCTCGCGTTTCCTTTTGAAATTATCCGTTGGCCGATGAGCCAAAATCTTCTTTTTGTTGAAAAGCATCATTTGGATCAGAAATTTAGCTGGGCTTATACTTATCTCAAAAACCACGGCATTACGCCCTCGCTCGGATATTCTTTGGGCGATGGAGTTCAAACCGGTCTTAAGCTGGATATTCCTCGCTTAACTGATTTAAAAACAAAATATCCCGACCTTACCTTTAATGTTTGGGGCAATTACGCAAGCAGCAGCTCGGTTCAGGTTGGAACTGAAATGGGGCTTGAAAAAATTGCCGGAACTGATTTTTTTATTTCAGGAATGGCTCAGTATGAGCGCCGTTTTGAAGAAGACTTTTACGGCATCGGACCGGACTCCACGCGCGGCGACGGTGTTTCGTATGAAATTGAAACCACAACCGTGGGTGGAAAAGTGGGATATGATTTTTCTCCCAGCCTGAAGACAACCTTTTATACCAAATATCGCAACGTCAATGTCGGTGAAAGCGATGACAAAGATAAAGGCCAGCTTTCTTATTTTGGTCCCGCACGACTGAACGGATACTCGGGCGATAAAATTTTGACGCTTGCCGCTGAGCTCAAGCATGATACGCGTGATTTTACGGATGCCCCAACCAAGGGCGGCTATCAGCAGCTTTATTTTGACTATAACGAAGGCCTTGGAGATTCGAATGCACGCTATTTAACTTACCGCGCGGATGTTGCCCAATATCTGAAAGTCGGATCTCCGCGGCGCATCTTCGCGATTCGCGGGTTGGTTGAGCATCAAGATGAAGTTAATGGCGGATATGTGCCATTTTATGATTTAGCGAGGCTTGGTGGTTATGCGACGGTTTCCGGACAAAGCGAAACTTTGCGCGGCTATGTAAACAATCGGTTTCATGGTGATAGTTTGATGTTATTAAACTTAGAGTATCGTTACGCGATTTGGGAACATAAAGAGCTGCAGTTGGATGCCGTTCCTTTTTTTGATTTCGGGCAGGTTTTTGATGAGTTTAGCCGCTTTCAAATGCGTGATTTTAAAGAGTCGTATGGTTTAGAGTTCCGTCTTTATGTCGCACGCATAAGCTTGCTTAGTATTTCTGTCGCGCATGGGGACGAAGGCACAAATTTTTTCATTCGCACTAAAAAAACGTTTTAAAGATGCTTAAAAAAACAGCGCTCTATTTTTCAGTTTTGGTTCTCTTGCCGGTGTCTTTACGGGCGGCGGATGCGGATTACCGCAAACAAGAAACGCTGCCGTATAAAGATATTTATGAGCAAAACGTACACAGTGAAATTGTGAATCAGCTGGACTTAAGCCGCCAATCCCGACGGCTTTTTCACAAGCCTTTGCGCTCAGCGGATGTAAATATTTTTGATGAAGTTCCGGATTCCGCTTTTTATACAAATCGCCACGCACGCATGGTGCTTTCCAAAGACCAGTTGGCAAAGGGGTATGCTGAAACCGACGGCCCCGATCTTTCGGGTAATTTAACCGTGATTGGCGGAGAAATTAACGGATTGCAGTCCACTTACCGTGTTAAGGATGCGCGCGGAGACACTTATTTGCTGAAATTTGATTCCGCTGAAAACGCGGAATTATCTACGGCAGCGGAAGTGATTGCGAGCCGAGTTTATTACGCTTTGGGCTATAACGTTCCGCAATATACGGTTGTGTCTATTCCCGCAGGAAAGTTAAAAGTGGGCGAAGCAACCAAAATAAAAGACGATACAGGCTTTGTTAAAACATTGACGCAGGAACGTTTAGACGAATATTTGCTTTTCTCGCCGCAATCAGAAGATGGCTCCTTCCGTGTTTCCGCGACTAAAATAATTTCCGGAGAGAGCAAAGGTTTTTTCAGCTTTACAGGTCGCCGCAAAAACGATCCCGATGATTTGGTGAATCATCGCGACCGTCGTGAAATTCGGGCCCTGTCTGTTTTCTCAGCGTGGGTAAATAACACCGATGTCAGTGAAAGCAATACTTATGACGCGCTTGTGACCGAAAACGGGAAAACGTTCTTAAAACATTATTTGATCGATTTTAACAGCGCTTTGGGAAGCTCGCATCGCGGCGTTAAGCCTCCGATGTTTGGCCATGAATATGCCGCTGATTTTGGCGAGACCACGAAAGCCTTTTTAACTTTGGGTTTTTGGGAAAAGCCCTGGCAAAAGCGTTGGCGCGAAGCCGGCGAAAAGGCGAGTGACTTGCCCGGGGTGGGCTATTTTGACAATCGTCATTTTCCGGAAGCACACTACAAAGTTCAACTTCCTTACGAAGCTTTTAAACGCCTGACGCGTGCGGATGGCTTTTGGGCCGCGAAACAAATTATGGCTTTTAGCGATGACGACATTCGCGCGATGGTTAGCGCCGGGAAAATTTCATCAAAAGAAAGCGTGGATGATATTGTTAAAACCTTAATTGAACGCCGAAATTTGATCGGGCAATATTGGTTTTCAAAGGCAAATTCTTTGGATGATTTTAAAGTCGAGTCCGGAAAGCTTGCTTTTAAAGATTTGGCCGTTAATGCGGGATTTGCAACGTCCCGTTCCTACATTGTTTCCGCGCTGAATGAAAAGAACAAAGTTGTGAAGACATGGACTGTGAATGAACCGCAGATTCAAGTTGATTCAAATCAGATTTTAGAAATTCGCACTTCTGAAAAAGATCCGTCTGTTCGAGTTTCTGTCAATGCGGATGGTGTTGCTTCTGTTCATCACCAGGACTAGTCTTTCCCGGAAGTTGAAATATATTTCAGCTCCGGCCTGTCCCAAAAAGAAACACGCCTGATTCTTCTTTTTAAAACCCCAATCCATTTTTTAATTAGTCATCCGGATATTTTTTTAATCCCATTGCTTTTTTTAAATTGGTCGTGTAGGGTTCAAACAGAGTAAAGATCCCATGCGGATCTAACCACTTAAAAGACAGCTTGGGGCCGGCACGCGGAAAAGATCACAAACCCCTTTTGGGCAGATCTGCCGTGCGGATTAAAAATCCTGAGACCGATGCCCCAGGTATTTGTCTTTTGGGCAATTTTTCCTATATTAAATTTTCAGTTTCCGGCGCTATTGCTTCCACCACGATCGATCCAGGCTTCGATATTGAATTGCTTCCGCGACGTGCTTTTTTTCAACGCTTGTTGAGTTTTCCAAATCTGCAATGGTGCGTGCGATTTTAAGAATTTTAAAATAGGCTCGTGCCGATAAACGCAGATGCTTCATGGCCTGTTCGATCAAGGCCGAGCCTTCGGTTCCGGGCCATGCCCAACGTCTGATTTCATCAGCGGAGAGCTGGGCATTGAGCTTGCCGCGGTTTCTTTTGAGCTGCAATGCCTGAACACGGATAACGCGTTCACGAATGACCAAAGAAGACTCGCTCTTTTCTTCTCGCAGTAAAATATCAGAGCCAATGCGCGGAACTTCTATTTGCAAATCTAAACGATCAAGAATGGGCCCAGAAATCTTTGACTGATATTTTTGGATTTGTGCCAAAGAACAACGACAGCGCTTTAGCGGATCTCCTAAATAACCGCAAGGACATGGATTCATCGCCGCAACAAGCTGAAACTTAGCCGGATAAGTAATTTGAGTTTTCGCGCGGGAAACGGTGATGACTCCGTCTTCGATCGGTGAGCGTAATGCTTCTAACGCGTCACGCTTAAACTCGGGTAATTCATCCAAAAAAAGCGCGCCGAGATGAGAAAGTGAAATTTCCCCGGGCCTTGCATCCGCGCCTCCGCCCGTCAATGCGATTGATGAAGAAGTGTGATGCGGTGAGCGAAAAGGGCGGCTCGAAACAAACACGGCTTTTTCATGATTTTCCGCAGCGCTTTGAATTTTAGTCAGCTCGATCATCTCTTCCCATGTGGGCGGTGGCAAAATTCCGGGCAAACGGCGGGCAAGCATGGTTTTTCCGCTTCCCGGCGGGCCTACTAAAAGAATGTGATGTCTTCCGCTTGCGGCAATTTCGAATGCGCGTTTTACGTGACGTTGGCCGCGAACTTCGGAGAAATCCGAATCAACAGGAGAATGAGTAAAATTTGTAAGCGGGTTATTTTTTATCGGAAAGAGCGAAATTTTTTGATTTAAGAAATCGACAACTTCCCGCAAAGTTTGAGCGGGAAAAACGCGCGCATTTTTGGCCCAGGCCGCTTCTTTCGCGCAATCCGCGGGTAAGATAAAAGAAGATTTGGGGAACTGAGAAGTTAAGATGAGGCTGCCCCGAAAGGGACGCAATTTTCCGTCCAAAGCCAGTTCTCCGCAAAAGAAAAAATTTTGCAAAGCAGAAGCGGAGACAATTTCATTTGCCGCTAATATTCCTAAAGCCATAGGCAGGTCAAAAGTTGAGCCTTCTTTTTTGACGTCTGCCGGAGCAAGATTAATGGTAATTTTTTCAGGGGGAATATCGTAACCGCTGTTTTTGATGGCAGTTTTGATCCGCTCCTTTGCTTCTCTTACGCTTGCGTCCGGCAAACCAACAGTAATGAGTTGAGGGAGCCCTGGTCCCCGATCGACCTCAATATCGACGGGAAAGGCATGTATTCCGATATAAGCGCAGCTTTTAACCCGAATCATTCGCAATGGTCCTTCTTGTTACGGGGCTGAATGCCCAGTATAATGAACGTACAAATTAAGACTATAAAATAATAACATATTATTATTGATAATAAATCATATATTGAGATCCCTGTCAAGTGGGCCATTTTTTTGACATTTTTGTCACAGACGAATCGACCGAAAGGTAAACAAACACGTGGATCATTCCGAGCATGTTAATTTAGCGGGTTTTGCGGCAGTTTTTTTAAGCTGGTTTACAGCGCAAATGATAAAAGTTGTGCGCGGAATGTTGCGCTACAAACGTTTTCACATTCGGTGGATTTTTGATACCGGTGGAATGCCCAGTTCTCACTCGTCTACCGTTTCAAGTTTAGCAACCGTCACCGGTCTTCATTATGGCTGGGACACGGTGCCTTTTTTGATAACCTTGGTGTTCTGTATTATTACGATGCTGGATGCTGCGGGCGTGCGTCGCAGCGTGGGCAAACAAGCGCGTCTTTTAAATCGTATTTTGGATGAAGTTAAAGAGCATGGCGATGTGGTTGAAGATCATGTGCGTGAAGTATTAGGACATACTCCGCTGGAAGTTCTTGCCGGAGCGACTCTGGGAATTTTGTTAACGTTGTTAATTTGCGGATAATATGAAATTGAGCTACAAGCGTTTATTTTTTATCTTAAGTTTGACCGGTTTTGTTTTGTCCGGCACGAGCCTTTATGCTGAAGATCAAAAACCAAATCAGAGCACGGTTTCTTCTACCCAAGAAAAAAGCACGTTCGATGACGCGTTTGCGGCCGTAAAAAAATTAGCGGAAGAAAAAAAATTAATCGACGCGCAAAAACAAGCAAAAGCGTTGATTCCTGATGCCGTTTCGGAAGAGCAAAGGCTCAAGTTGGCGCGTCTTTTGCGCGAAATTCGATTTGAATTGCTTTTTTCTAAAAAACAAACGGATACAAGCGAGCGCTACGAAGTTAAATCGGATGATACGCTCGGAAAAATCGCTAAAAAATATAACACTACGATTGAGCTGATTCGCAAGACAAACAAAATTAAAAAGAATGTGGTTTGGACAGGCATGAAACTCAAAGTGGAGAAAGTTCCATTTTCGATTGAAATATCCATTCCTAAAAATGTGCTTTGGCTGAAGCAGGGCGAGCATTACGTGAAAAAATACCGTGTTTCTACGGGGGAAAAAGGCAATACACCCACAGGGAATGTTAAAATTGCCAACAAGGTGATCAATCCATCCTGGTATTATAATGATCAAATTTATCCGCCCGGAGACCCCAAAAACGGGCTTGGTACACGCTGGATGGGGTTTGACTTGAAGGGATATGGGATTCACGGTACGATTGAACCCGAAAAAATCGGCAAGCCGGCCTCTTTGGGCTGTGTGCGTATGCGTAATGAAGATGTGGAAGAGCTTTTTGATTTAGTGCCGGTGGGGACTCCGGTCATCATTCGTAAGTCATAATTTTGTTTTAATAAGTTATTTTGAGGGGAGTTATGCAAAAGAAAAACGCAAAAGATTTTTTTGATGTTTGTTTGCCGTTTGAAAAGCCGATTGTTGAGCTTGAGAAAATGATCTTGGAAATGAAAGAGACCTCGACCGCGGATGTTGATTTTTCTTCCGAAATTAAAAGTTTGGAAAAGAAACTTGAAAAATCCATTCATGAAACCTTTCAGGATTTGACCCCGTGGCAGCGCGTTCAGGTTGCGCGTCATCCTCTGCGCCCCTACACGCTTGATTACATCGAACATTTAATTACGGATTTTTTTGAAATTCACGGCGACCGTCGCTTTAGCGATGATGCCGCGCTTGTCGCAGGAATTGGCCGTTGGCGCGGGGGAAGACCGATTTGTGTTATTGGGCATCAAAAAGGACGCAATACAAAACAAAATCTGGAACGCAGCTTTGGAAGCGCGCATCCAGAAGGTTATCGCAAAGCTCTGCGCGTGATGCAATTGGCCGAAAAAGGCAATATGCCGATTCTTTGTTTGATTGATACGCCGGGCGCTTTTCCTGGTGTCGGCGCGGAAGAGCGCGGTCAGTCCGAAGCTATTGCGGTTAATTTGCGCGAAATGGGAGAAATCCGTGTTCCGATTATTGTCGCGGTGATTGGGGAAGGCGGCAGCGGCGGCGCATTGGGCATTGGCGTGGGAGATGAAATCGGCGTAATGGAAAATGCTTATTACTCTGTGATTTCTCCCGAAGGTTGCGCTGCGATTCTTTGGAAAGAAACCGGGCGTGTTACAGATGCGGCTGAGGCGCTTAAATTAACGGGCAAAGATTTGCTTAAGCTCGGAGTGATTGATGTGTCGATTCCTGAGCCGCTTGGCGGCGCGCATCGCGATTATATTCAGGCGGCAGAAGGTCTGGCAAAATTTGTCCAAAGCGCGATGGAAAAGCTAGATAAGCTTTCGAAAAAAGAATTGCTCGAGCATCGCTATCAGAAATTCCGCAAGATGGGTGTTTTTGCCGGAGCCTAGCAGGGGCTTTTTACTTTAAAAGACAGCTGATATTTTTTTGCGAATTTTTTGACGCCTATTTCTATTCTTCATGTCCGCACTTATTCTTCTGATTCTCTCTGAAAAATAAAATAAATTTTTACTTCAGGACAGAATCGATTTTGTCGTCACTATTGGCTCATTCTCTCTAAAAAAATAACATCAGCAACGCTCTTTGGGATTGCTGTTTCCTGCCCCATTTTTATCCAAATTTTAAAATTTTATGCTTGGATGCAAATTATTTTAAAAATATTTTTTGTTAAAAAACACTACTAATAGTATCTCGCGATATAAATAAGCACAATTGATGGTCTGTGCTATAAATTGCTAAAAAAAATAATTTGACGAAGATTAAAATAATTTATATTATAAATTACATAATGTACTTTACATATTGTAAAAATTACTTGATCGTCGCGTTAACAACAGGAACAATTATTTTTTCAGGTTGCGCTCATAAAAATACGGCTTCTTCAGCGCTTAAAACGCCAACGCTTTCCCCATTAGAAAAAGCACAGATGGCTTATCACGATGGCGAGTATTACAGCGCGCGCACGCAGGTTCAGGCCGTTTTGAATCAAGACCCCGAAAACACCGTTGCTCAGCAGCTTATGGCGGATGTGCTTGATAAAGAAATTGAACGTCAAAAAGAAGCTGTGATTTCGACTTCGCCAGACAACAACGATAAAGAAGTCAGCTCAAGCACCGAAGAAGCGAATCAAACCGAAGTTAAAAATTGGCTCGATCGCAGCCGGATGTTGCTTCACCAAAACCAATATGACCTTGCACTTTTTGCCGCGGAAAAAGTTTTTATTTATGACGCGAATAATCGCGAGGCTTCTTTTTTAATTGATGACATTAAAGAAGCCGCCATGAAAAGCGGAAAGGCCGACACTCTTTTTCTAAGCAAGATGTATCAAGAAGAAATCGGTGATCGCGTTAAGAAATACCGCAGCGAAGCGAAGGATTTGATGGATCAGGATAAAAATGAACAGGCGAAATTTGATCTCCAGAAAATTTTAACGCTCGAACCCGAAGACCCTGAAGCTTTGCGTCTTTTACGCGAGCTGCAAAAAAAAGAGGCTCATGCATGAAACGTGAAAAACTCTTCAAAATCGGCGAAGTGATGCAGTACTCCGGATTATCACGGCAAACATTGCACAACTATACGGTTTCGGGGCTGATCGACGAGGCGCGTCGCACCCTGTCCGGGCACCGGCTGTACGGTGAAGAGGTTTTTGACCGTCTCGAGCATATCAAGATGCTTCAGGAAAAAAATTACACTTTAACTCAAATTAAAAAAATTCTCGAACAACAAAGCAAACCGGCCTAAACCTAAGGAGGGTTAACGATGGATCAACTCGAAGTAAAAATGTGGAAGCGGTATAAACGGACAAAAAGTCTTGATCAGCGTGAAGAAATTATCAAGAAATACCTCTATCTTGTGAAATATGTTGCCGGTCGTGTTGCGATTGGTTTGCCGCCGAATGTGGATTTCAATGATTTGGTCAGCTATGGAATCTTGGGGCTTTTGGATGCCATCAATAAGTATGATGTTTCCCAGGGCAACAAATTCGAAACTTACGCCGTGTCACGCGTACGCGGATCCATTATGGATGAGCTCCGTAAACTGGATTGGGCACCGCGCCTCTTGCGTAAAAAAGCGCGCGAGATTGACCGTAAGTGTAAAGAGCTCGAAGA
>CAZSVD010000004.1:0-9492 GCA_964610145.1 uncultured bacterium
GTGGAAGTTGCCGGCGGATATGAAATCGCGACAAAAAAAGAATTTGCGCCTTGGATTTTTAAAATTGAATTGCAGAAAAAAGCCAAGCAGGCGTCGCATTCGGCACTCGAAACCTTGGCGATCCTGGCCTATAAGCAGCCGTTGACGCGTGCTGAAATCGAAGAGTTGCGTGGAGTGGATACCAGCGGCGTGATCGCGACCTTGATGGAAAAAGACTTTATTAAAATTGTCGGCAAGAAAGAAGTTCCGGGGCGTCCTTTCCTTTATGGAACCACGGATAAATTTCTTGAACATTTTGGTCTTAATGATTTGGCGGATTTGCCGAATATTGATGAAATTCGTGAACTTGTCGCGAAGTCGGTCAAAAAAGAGGAATTACTTTCAACTGCGAAAGTAGTTGAGGTTGTTCCGGCGGAAGGTGCGTCCGCGGAGCAGCCGGTGGTGATTGATCATCAGGCTGAACGCGCTGCTCGGGAACGGTTATTAACAGAAATTACAACTGAAATTGAGTCGGTGAGCACGAAGGTTGAATTTAAGACAGAAGCTGAAAAAGCGGCTGAAGCCGCGGCCGCGGAAAATAATGAGCAAACAGAAACTCCAGAAAATCCGAACGCAAATTGATCAGATCGATTCGAGAATTCTCGATCTTCTGGATCAGCGTATGCGTCATGTTCTTGCAATTGGACATGAAAAATCCCGCAATGGCAGCCCTGTTTATTCACCGACACGTGAGAAACAGATTTTTAAAGTGCTTGAGCAGCGCGCGGCCAAAGGTCTTCTGTCCGAAACCGCGCTGAAAGCGATTTATCGTGAAATTATGTCCGCGGCCATCGCGCTTGAAAAGCCCGTTCAAATTTCTTATCTGGGACCCGAAGCGACTTATACTCATTTAGCATCGCTTTCGAAGTTTGGTGCGAGTGTGGCTTATTCTCCCGCGGCCAGCTTTCGCGAGGTTTTTCGTGACGTCGAGCAGGGCTTATCCGATTACGGTGTGATTCCCATCGAGAACTCGATTGATGGTGCTGTCACTAATGCTTTGGATTTGATGATTGATTCTGATCTTAAAATTTGCTCAGAAATTTATTTTGGAATTTCACATCACCTGATGTCAAAATCGCCGATTGAAAAAATCCGTCGTGTTTATTCCAAGGCGGAAGTTTTTGGACAATGCCGTATGTGGATTGAGCGTCACTTGCATGGAGCGGAATTAATTCCGACAGCTTCTTCCGCCGCCGCCGCGCAAAAAGTTAAAAATGAAAAAGGTGCGGCCGCGATCGGCTCTTCGCTGGCGGCAAAGCTTTATGGCTTGCCGGTATTAGCAAAGGGGATTCAGGATTTTTCTGAAAACGTGACGCGCTTTTTGGTTATCAGTAAAACGATTCCGGGACAAACGGGGGATGATAAAACATCAATCCTTGTTTCGGTCAAAGATAAGGTTGGAGCTTTGCATGAAGTGATCGCGCCATTCATGAAATATAAAGTGAATATGAGTAAAATTGAATCCCGTCCTTCGAAAAAGAAAGCGTGGGAATATTATTTCTTCATTGATTTTGAAGGGCATGTTGAGAACGCGCGTGTTCGCCGTATGCTTCTTGATGTTGAAAAAAATGCGCGCTTTATTAAGGTCTTGGGATCATTTCCCGCGGCGGGTTCCGCGGCGGCCCGGGCCGATCGAAAATCTTCTTTTAAAGCTTAAAGAGTTATGACACTGCAGCCTGCTTACAAAAAAAATATTGAAGCCATTCATCCTTATGAACCGGGGAAGCCGATCAAGGAGGTTCAGCGCGAGCTCGGTTTAAGCCGGATTGTTAAGCTGGCCTCCAATGAAAATCCTTTGGGTGTTTCTCCCTTGGCAATGAAGGAGATGAAACGTATTTTGAAGGACTGCTTTCTTTATCCCGAGGGCGGTTGCCACGAAGTTTTGCACGCGCTGGCCGGCGAGCTAAAGCTTCCGCCCGAACAAATTATTTTTGGGAATGGATCGAATGAAATCATTGAATTGGTCGGCCGCGGCTTTTTATCTGAAGGCGATGAGGTTATTTCTTCGGAAAGTTCCTTTCTTGTTTATCCGATTTTGACTCAGGCCTCGGGCGGAAAATATGTCAGCGTTCCGATGACACCGGATTATCGCTATGATCTTAAAGCTTTAGCGGAAGCTATTACCCCGAAGACCAAAATTATTTTTATCGCGAATCCAAACAATCCGACAGGAACGTATGTGCGCAAGCGTGACGTGGAGCGTTTTTTAAAACGTGTTCCACCGCGAGTTGTCGTTTGTTTTGATGAAGCTTATTTCGATTTTGTGGACGCGAAAGATTTCCCGGATATTTTAAGTTTGGTGCGAGAGGGGTGTGAAAATGTTCTGCTGTTCCGCACTTTTTCAAAGGCATATGGATTGGCGGGCTTGCGTATTGGTTACGCGTGCGCATCAAAAAAGATGATCGGTTATCTTCATAAAATTCGCCAACCGTTTAACGTGAATATGGTGGCGCAGGCCGCGGCACTTGGGGCGATTCGGGACAAAGCTTTTCGAAAGAAAACGCGCGAAATGACGTTTGGCGGCCGTCGCTTTCTCGGGGAAACCTTTAAAAAATTAGGACTCGAGTTTTTACCAAGCCAGGCTAATTTTATTTTGCTGAATGTGGGCCGTAATGGCCGTGAAGTTTGTAAAGCTTTTCTTAAAAAAGGAATTATTGTGCGTGCGATGGATGCCTATGGGTTTGACAACTGGATTCGCGTGACAATCGGCCTTCCCAAACAAAATCGACTTTTTATCAAGCGTCTCGTCAAAATATTGGGTTTAAAATCTTGAAGGCGCCCGCTTTCAAAAAAATTGTCATTGTCGGGCTCGGTCTGATGGGTGGCTCACTCGCGGCGGCCATCCGTAAGAACTCTCCAAAAACCAAAGTGATCGGAGTTGCGCGCCGGAGAAAAACTTTGGATCTTGCGCTGCGCAACAAATGGATTCACCAGGGTTTTCTTTCCGTTTCAGAGGCTTTAGAACAAGCTGATCTTGTTGTGATTTGTACACCTGTAGATTTGACCAAGCGGATTCTAAAAGAAGTGGATCGTTTTTCGAAACGATCTGTTTTGGTAACTGATATCGGTAGTGTTAAATCACCCATTTGCCGTTTTGCGAAAAGTAAGAAATGGAAATCCGTTCGATTTGTCGGAGCGCACCCGATGGTTGGATCTCATGAAAAGGGAATCGAAGCCGCGCGGGCAAATTTGTATGGAGCAGGTTTAACCATTCTGACGGGCACAAAAAATCAGCCTGGGTTTCAAAAGATTTCCACATTTTGGAAAGCGTTTTCAGGAAAAGTAATTGTTATGAGTCCGGAGCAGCACGATGAGAAAATTGCTGAAATCAGTCATTTGCCGCATTTGATTTCTGTTTGCTTGGCTCAAACACCTTCTAATTCAGCTTATGCGGTTGCCGGGACAGGTTTTCGAGATACGTCTCGTTTAGCTCAGGGCGATGCTTCAGTTTGGGCGCCGATCTTTTTAGAAAATAAAATGGCTGTGCTTAAGGCTGTTAGATCATTTTATAGCAATCTTAATCATTTTGAATCTGCTTTGAAATCTAAAGACTCAAAAAAGTTAACAAAAATCTTAAAACAAGTCGCTGTTCGTCGTCGGGCACTTTCCCCTCTGAAATAACGGCCTTCGAGCGAAATATTCTTCTTGCCCCCTCAGGTGATTCGCATATAATTCTCGCTCGCCTTTGGCAAATGCCCTAGGCGAAAACCATAACAATTGAATCCGGATGGTCCGGGTTCTTAGAGTGAAACTGTTTTTGTTTCGCTGTCCGGTTGTTCGCTTCAGGCGAACAGAGGCGATAAGAAGCTGAAACAGGGCTCTTAAACAGGAGAAAATAGCTAATATGTCAACCGCCACATTCGCAGAACTTTTTGAAAAATCCACTTCGAGCCTTGCTGAAGGCACCGTCGTCAAAGGCACTATTGTTGCCGTAAAAAACAACCAGGTCATGGTTGATATCGGATACAAAGCTGAAGGGCTTTTGGATATCCATGAATTTTCTTCTCCGGAAGAAGCTGTTATCGGTTCTGAAATTGAAGTTTTATTTGAATCTTTTGACGACAAAAATGGTTTGTCGGTTGTTTCCAAGCGTAAAGCTGACCGTCAGCGTACATGGAATGAAATTCTTTCTACCGCTCAGGAAGGTACGATTGTTGACGGACGTATTACCCGTAAAGTTCGCGGTGGACTTATGGTAGACGTGGGTATGGACGCTTTCTTGCCCGCATCTTTGCTGGATGTGAAGCCGGTACGCAATGTTGACGCGTTGCTCGGCCTGAAGAGCAAATTTGTGATCGTTAAAATTAATCACAAGCGTAAAAACATTGTTGTTTCACGCAAAGACTTCCTTGAAAAAGAACGCACTGTGCTGCGCTCTGAGCGTTTGAGCAAGTTGAATGTGAACGATGTGATCAAGGGTAAAGCGAAGAACATCACGGATTTCGGTGTGTTCGTTGATCTTGGTGATATTGACGGGTTGCTTCATATCACTGATATGTGCTGGGGCCGTATCTCTCATCCTTCCGAAATGGTGAAGGTTGGAGAAGAAATCGAAGTGATTGTCATCGGCGTTGATCGCGAGAAGAACAAAGTTTCTCTCGGGCTTAAGCAAAAATCCAAAGATCCTTGGGTGAATGTGGATGACAAGTATTCAATCGGAAATCAGGTGCATGGCCGTGTTGTAAACATTCTTCCTTATGGCGCGTTTGTTGAACTTGAACCCGGCATTGAAGGACTTGTTCATATCAGTGAACTTAGCTGGACGAAGCGCGTCGCTCATCCGAGCGAAATTTTGAAGGTAGGCGATACTTTAGATGTCGTCATCTTGAGCCTCGACAAAGACAGCCGCAAGATTTCTCTTGGTGCTAAGCAGACACAAGAGAATCCGTGGAAAAAAGCATCCGATAAATACAATGTCGGTGACCGTGTCAAAGGTAAGGTTCGCAATCTTGTTGATTACGGCGCTTTCATTGAACTCGAAGACGGTATTGACGGACTTTTGCATGTTTCCGACATGTCTTGGACGCAAAAAATTCAGAAGGCCGCTGACTTTGTTAAGAAGGGCGATGAGCTTGAATTGATGGTGCTTTCAGTGGACACTGAAGCGCAGAAAATTTCGCTCGGCCTTAAGCAAATGTCAATCGACCCCTGGAATGATTTAACGAAGGACTTGCTTGCCGGAAATCAAATCAGCGGCAAGGTTTCCCGAATTGTTAATTTCGGTATGTTTGTTGAACTTGAAAATGGACTTGAAGGACTTGTCCATATTTCTGAAATTACCGACGCGAAGGTTCAGGCCGATGTTGAGTCGCGTTACAAAACAGGTCAGGAAGTCAACTGCACTGTTTTGAACGTGGATAAAGAAGGCCGCAAAATCAGCCTCGCGCTCAAATAATCATTTAGCGCGGTCAGCGTGAATTCGACGAGCGGACGCCGGGTCGTAGTTACAGGACTCGGCGTCCTTTCTTCTTTGGGGATCGGAAAAGACGCCTTTTGGGATGGTCTTGTAAACGGCCGCAACGGAATTTCTCTTGTTACTGCTTTTGATACCGCAGAGTTCACAACCCGCTTCGCGGGTGAAATAAAAAACTTCGATCCTTCCGTCTATATCCATGTGAAGCAAATGAAGCGCATGGACCGGACCTCTCAGTTTGCCGTTGCCGCGTCCAAAATGGCGGTGCAGGATTCCGGTGTTAATTTTGAAAAAATCGGACCCGACCGCGTGGGAGTGGTGATCGGAACCGCGATGGCGGGACATGGATACATTTTAGATCAGCATACAACCTTGATGAACAAAGGCCCTATGCGCATTAATCCTTTTACGGCGCTTGCGGGATTTCCCGATGCCTGTGCGGGTAATGTTTCGATCGAACTTGGTTTAACCGGCCCTAGTTTTTCAATTTCCACAGCGTGCTCTTCAGCCTCGGATGCGATGGGATATGCTTTTGAGTCAATTCGTTCAGGCAAACTGGATTGTCTTTTGATGGGTGGAGCCGAAGCCTCTATTTTTCCCGGAATTATGGCAGCGTTTTGTGTGGCGCGTGCAATGTCAACGCGGAACGAAAGTCCTGAAACCGCATCGCGACCTTTTAGTTTAGATCGGGATGGATTTGTTTTGGGTGAAGGCGCGGGAATGTTTGTGCTTGAAGAGTATGAACACGCGAAAGCCCGTGGCGCGCATATTTACGCGGAAGTTTTGGGAGCCGGAATGACTTGTGACGCTTATCATATGACTGCTCCGGATCCGGAAGGGAAGCAGGCCGCGCGCGCGATGCGCATGGCTCTTGATACTGCGCGCACGGAACTCGACGAAATTGA
This sequence comes from uncultured bacterium, assembly GCA_964610145.1. Lineage (GTDB taxonomy): Bacteria > Omnitrophota > Omnitrophia > Omnitrophales > Aquincolibacteriaceae > Multiplicimicrobium. The sequence continues at coordinate 6,358 of CAZSVD010000004.1, forward strand.
TTATATTAACGCGCATGGCACGTCCACGCCGCTGAATGATAAGACTGAGACATTAATTATCAAAAAAGTTTTTGGCGAACAGGCGTATAAGATTCCGATTAGCTCGACAAAATCGATGATCGGACATTTAATCGGAGCCGCGGGTGCCGTTGAAACCATTGCGGCGATTCTTGCCATGGATAAACAGGTCATTCCTCCGACGCGAAACTATTCCGCAAAAGATCCTGAGTGCGATTTGGATTATGTTCCGCATGAAGCGAGACCCGCGCAAATCCGCAAAGTTTTGAAAAATTCGTTCGGCTTTGGCGGAAAAAACTCGATCTTGGTTTTGGGAAAAGTCTAAGACTTTTAAATAAAAAGAAATCACCGCTAAAACTCAAACATTCCTCAGGCTTCGCCTTGCGGAACTCGTTTTAGCGGTGATTTTTTTATTTAAACACAAGATCATCGTAGATGGGGTTTCAGCAGTGCTTGCTTCGCTATCGCTTAACTTCGCGCTGCTAAAGATTGGCTCGTAAACTCGCCTGAGAAAGACGGGCTTAAAGAACTTCTTCGGCTTCTTCTTTGATGGCTTCGTTGTCGCGGGTAGAACGGATGATTCCGCGTTTTGAATTCTCAATAAACTCCACAAAGTGTTTTACTTCGGGGCTTTGATATTCAAATTTTATTTTTTCAACGGCGTTTTTCACGCTAAGTCCCGAGCGATAAAGAATCTTGAAAGCTTGTTTGATTTCCGCGCGGATTTCCGGTTTGATGCCGGCACGGCGCATACCCACAACGTTAAGGCCCTGCGCAACTCCGGGACGGCCGCCGCACATAACATAAGGGGGGATATCTTTATTGAAAGCGGACAATGCCGAAACCATGGCAAGTGTTCCGATACGGGAAAACTGATGAAAGCCTGTCATTCCGGAAAGAAACGCGCGATCCTCAACGATACAATGCCCTGTGAGCGAAGCCTGATTCACCATAATAATATTGTTTCCGACGACGCAATTATGCGCGATATGACAATATGCCATGATGTAGTTTTCATTGCCGATAACCGTTGCGGTTCCGGGCTCTGTACCGCGATGAATGCTGACAAATTCACGGATGACATTTTTATTTCCGATACGCGTGAAAGTGGGCTCGTTTTTAAATTTGAGATCTTGCGGCTCATGTCCGATGACTGCGTGCATATGAAACGTATTTCCGTCGCCGATTTCGGTTCCGTGGCAGAGCGTGACTCCATGCAAAATTTTATTGTTGGAACCGATTTTTACTCCGCTTGCGATCATAACGTTAGGGCCGATTTCATTTCCGGTACCGATAGATACATTTTTGCCAATAACGGCTGAGGAGTGGATTTTGTTCGTCATTTGGGTGTTTTCCATGGCGCAAATTATAGAGGGGAAGACTGGGATCGAAAAGCAGATTATGTATTTTGCCTGATCGTGCTTATTCTTTTCTGACAGGTAGGCTATGATGAGAGAGAAAGGTTCCCTTAGAGACTAATATAAAAGCTTTTATCAATAATTAACTTGTTAAGTCAAAATTCACTGAAAATGTTCATAAAGTGTTTAAAATAAATGAGTTATGATTAAAAAATGTGCTTTCGTGCCTTGCAGAATGAAAAACCGTCTGTTACACTTCCGACGTCTATTAAATTCAATTCACTTTTCGTGATATCCATTTATTTAATGGGGGAACAATGATTCAGCCGAAAAAAAATTATTTCCGCATGACAGTCGCGGCATTTACCGCGTTCTGTGTTTCGTTTACTCAAATTGCGGTTGCGGCTCCTTCATTTTCGGTTTCAAAGCCCGAAGTGTCTCTACCGGATACTTTGCGTCTCGATCAGGCGATGCAATTAAGCGTGCCTAGCACGGTGGCATCTATCGATAAATTAATTCCCGGTACGGGAAAAACTATTTTTCATATTCAGACTGCGCACGGTCAGTACCAATCTGAAAAACAAATTGAATCTCTCTTAAGTCACCTTGAGAAAAATTACGGTGTTGAAACGCTTTTGATGGAAGGTGCTTCAACTCCTTTGAATCCCGAAATTATTAATTTTTTTCCTGAAGATCGTAAAACAACTCTCGAAGCGGTTGATGCCTTTGTGCGCCATTCGGTTGTGAGCGGTCCTGAAGTTTTTCTTTTAAATTCCGGTAAAGCGCATGGTTTTGGTATTGAGGAAAGCGCGGCGTATGAACAAAACTTGCAGGATTTTGCGGGGGTGATCAAAGCCCGTGATGAAAGCGCTCAATTTTTAAACGACTTGGATAAGGGCATAGAGCGTCTTGCTGCCGTTTATCTCTCCAGTGATTTGCGTTCCTTTTTAAAACGTGTTGAAAGCAAAGAAGTCGGTGATGTTCCTTTTGACGCTTATTTACAGCAGCTGAAAATTGCCGCGTCAAAGCATCTTGGTGTCGATCTCTCAGATGCATCATGGCAGATTTTGTGGCCGATGCTGACACGCGTTTTTACGATTGAAAAATTGGAAAAGAAAATTGATGCCGCTCTTTTCGCGAAGCAAAAAGATGCCTTCCTCAAAGCCATTAAGCCTTCTGTTAACTCGAGCTTGTATGACGAAGTCAAGAATATGCTTGAGCTTAAAGATCTGAATGCGCGTTTGCCGGATCCGGAAACTTCGGTTCTTTTCGAAAATTTGGTAAAAAGTTTGCCGGAAAATTTTAATTACGGCAGCTTTGATTCCGTCACCGCGTTTTGCGGACTCCTGATGCTAAAAAGCCAGTTGCGTGTTGAGGTTTTGGCTTCTGAAATTGAACGCCTTGAAGATAAGGTCGCGAATAAATTGGCGGATACAAAAAACGCAAAGAATTTAGTGGCGGTATTAAAAAACTATCGCATGCTCAAAAAACTTTTCGCACTCGAGCTTTTACCGGCTGATTTTGACGCGCTTTTGGCTAATAAAAACACGCCCTCAAGTTTAATTGATGAACTTAAAAAGCTGAATAAACAAGGACGTTCGAAAGACGTTCAATTTAAAAATGTTTCCGGTCTTGACGGGCTTTTTGATAAGGCGATTCGCTTTTATCAGGGGGCGAGATTGCGCGATCAAAAGATGCTCGCGCGGATTGAAGAGCGTTTGAATGAGACCGGCGCTGACAAAGTCGCGGTTGTTACGGG
>CAZSVD010000005.1:0-4513 GCA_964610145.1 uncultured bacterium
ATTAAAAGAAGATTGAAGCGTCTCAAAAGTACGATTCCGATTATCGCGAAAATTGAAAAACCCAAAGCGGTCTCAAATTTCAAAGCGATTTCAGCCGTAGCTGACGGCATCATGGTTGCGCGCGGAGATTTGGGAATTGAAATGGGAGTTGAAAAAGTTCCCGTTGTTCAAAAAACCTTAATTGCTGATTCAAACCGGATGCATTTACCCGTGATTACGGCGACGCAGATGCTGGAATCCATGATTGAAAATCCGCGGCCAACGCGCGCGGAAGCCTCGGATGTTGCGAATGCGGTTTTTGACGGCACCGACGCTGTGATGCTTTCGGGAGAGACCGCGGTCGGAAAGCATCCCGTCGAAGCGATTCGCATTATGTCTGAAATTATTTGTGACGCTGAAGAGCATATCGGTGAAATTTCAGCGGCCATTCATGAGCCGGTGCATCATCAGGATTTTCCGACGCATGCGATTACGCATGCCGCGCGGCACGCCGCGAAAGATATCGGGGCTAAAGCGTTGGTGGTATTGACGATTACGGGTAAAACGGCGGTGTTTCTCTGTAAGTTTCGACCTGTGGCTCCGATTATTGCTTTGACCGCGAACAAAGCCGTCAGCCGGCGTCTCAAGCTTTTACGCGGAATTTATCCTGTGACTATTTCATACGGAAAAAACAGCCGTGCAATTTTAGAAAAAGCCCAAAGTGAAATGATGAAGCTTAAGTTTTTAAAGACAGGTGATCCTGTGGTGATTCTTTCGGGGCGGTTCGCAATGCCTGAAATGAAATATATGACGTTTATCCGTTACGTGGGAAAATAACGCATGACCAATGTGTTTGATAAGACAAAACTTTTTATTATCGCGGGACTTCTCTTCGCAGGTTATGTTTGTTACGCGCTTGTCATGATGAATGATCGCGGTTCGGCTTGGTGGACTTTTTCTTACGGCGTAATTTTTTCAATTTGCTTTTTTTGTTTTACAGGTCTTTGGAACGGTAAGTCTTTCGCCTGGAAGTTGAGTTTAGGATTAGCTCTCGCCGCGCTTGGACTGGGCTTTTATTTTATTCATTTTGGCTGGACGTTTTGGATTTTTAAGCAGCCGACCCTGATCGAGCGGTTTATTGCGGTTTTGAATCCGCGTATTTTTATTTTCACGCTTTTCCCATTGGCTTGGCTGGCTTATTTCACAAAGCCGGATGTGCGGGCGACATTTCAGGCTTAAATTTTTAAGCCGTTACCTCATTTAATTTTAAATGGATTCCGAATAAGGAAGTGAGTCTTGAGAGATTTTCAAGTAACCGAGTCTGTGCCGCTGCTTGAGTATTTATACCGGATTTTAGCGGATACCAAGAAAACACGCGTTAAACAGTTTTTAAAATTTGGAGCCATTTTAGTAAATGGAAAGCCGGTGACTCAATTTGATCACCCTCTCAAGTCGGGAGATCGGGTCAGCGTTAAATCCGCCCGTGATCCGCGCGTGGTTCCGGCGCCCGAGCATAAAATCGAAATTGTTTTTCAGGATGATTCGATTGTCGTCATCAATAAACCCGCCGGGCTTTTATCGATTGCCACGGAAAAAGAGCCTGTAAAGACCGCGATTTTCGCGACGAATGAGTATTTGCATGCGCTGGAAGCGGAGCGTCAACGGCAAATGGGAAAGAGAGGCACTGCTTTTCAAGATAAACAGATTTTTATCGTACATCGTCTTGATCAGGCGGCTTCAGGTTTAATGGTTTTTGCGAAAAATGAAGCTGTAAAACAAAAGTTGCAAGCTGATTGGGACAAGGTGATCAAAAAATATTATGCGGTCGTGGAAGGTGTGCCCTCAAAAAAAAGCGGCACCCTGAAAAGTTATTTGCAGGAAAGTGTGGCTATGCGCGTTTACAGCACAGGGCCGAATGAGGGCGGGAAATTAGCGGTGTCGCATTTTCAGGTTTTGCGTTCGAGCTCACACTTTTCAATTTTAGAAGTTAAAATCGATACGGGCCGTAAACACCAAATTCGCGTGCATTTGTCGGATATGGGACATCCGATTACCGGGGATGAGCGTTATGGATCGCGAAAAAATCCCGCGCGTCGGCTCACGTTGCATGCCGGATATTTGGCTTTTAAGCATCCCGTAACCGATAAAGAAGTTGTTTTTCACAGCCCGCTTCCACATGCTTTTGATTTGGTTTTAAACAAAGATCACCAGTAGCTAACTCTTTTAATTTCAATAAGTTAAGGATTTTGAGTGAGAAATTACAATCAGCCCCGTGATCGCCGTGATCAGCGTCATTTTCAACGCAGAGCCCCCTTTCGTGAGTCAGAATTTCGCCAACCTGTAGTCGACGAGGCTCAGAAAAATTTTTTTTCTGGAACCGTGATTGATCCGGCTCCGCGAATTCGTCTTGAAGATGGATCTAAAGAGCTTACCGTGCGCGCGCTGGATTTGATTTGCCCGATTGGTATGGGGCAGCGCGGTTTAATCGTTGCGCCGCCGGGTTCAGGAAAAACAACTTTTTTAAAGCATATTTGTCAGGCCGTTGCTCAAAGTCAGCCGGGAATAAAGCTTTATTGTTTGCTTATCGATGAGCGCCCTGAAGAAGTGACGGATTTTCGGCGTAGTGTCAAAGCCGATGTGCGTTGGTCTTCATCCGATGAGAGCTATGAAAATCACATTCGGGTTGCAAATCAGCTGATGAGCCAGGTCTACCGGGAAGCTGCGGCCGGTGAAAATGTTTTTGTTTTGATCGATTCTTTGACGCGTTTATCGCGTGTGCATAATGCGGAGCGTCAAAGCGGAGGGCGGACCCTTTCGGGCGGGGTTGACGCAAGGGCCCTTGAAATTCCGCGGCGCATTTTTGGGTCTGCACGTAAGATAGAGAACGGCGGATCTTTAACGATTTTGGCTACAATTTTGGTGGATACCGGCAGTCGTATGGATCAGATTATTTTCGAAGAATTTAAGGGAACCGGAAATATGGAGGTGTTTTTGTCGCGCGAAATTGCCGCTCAGCGCATCTTCCCGGCGATTGATATTACCCAGAGCGGAACACGTAAAGAGTTACAGCTAATAGGGTTAGATGAATATGAGCGTGTTAGCCGTTTGCGGCGAGCTTTGATTGAATTGGGTAAGGTTGAAGCCGCAAAAGTTCTGGTAAAGCAGCTTGAAAAGCACCCCTCAAATCGGGATTTGTTGGCCGCATTGCTGCCTGAATAAGGCGCTCAAAATCAGACCCGATTTAAATCCTGTTTGTAGAGCTAAAGAGTCCTTGGAAAAAGCCGTAACATACCCAGTGATAATCGCTTAAGAAACGGTCAAAGTGTGTTTGTTTTCTTATTTTTTTAAAAAAGTGAGGCATGTGTGAGCTATTTCAAAATACTAGGTTTTGAAAAAGAGCCGTTTTCAACCAGTCCGGATCCTGATTTTCTTTATTTCACGGAATCCCATCAGTCGGTTTTGACCAATGCGTTGATTGAGCTGCGTCTCAAGCGCGGGCTTTCGGTTATTTTGGGAGATGTCGGTACAGGCAAAACGACGCTTTCACGCAAATTGGTTCAATCATTAAAAGAACGCGGCGATTTCATTGTGCATTGCGTGATGGATCCCTGTTTCGAGAATGAACATGAGTTTTTGCATACGCTGATTCGTAACTTTGGAATTGATTTGGATTCTTACGCGATGAGTAACCGTGTTCCGGGCCACATCACGGTGCTTGATATGAAAGAAGTTTTGCAGAAATTTCTTTTCGACCGCTGTGTCATTGAAAACAAGAGCGTGGTGTTGATCATTGATGAAGCGCAAAAGCTGAGTGATTTCGCGATTGAAATGCTGCGGGTCATTCTGAATTACGAAACGAATCAGAATAAAATGCTGCAGCTTGTTTTGATGGGGCAGCTGGAGTTGTATTCGAAGATCAACAAATTTCCCAATTTTATGGATCGCATCAGCTTCAAATACACACTGAATCCTTTGGGTTTAAAAGACGCGAAAGAAATGATTGAGTTTCGCGTCCGCCAAGCCGGATATGTCTCGCAGCACCCGCTTTTTAAAGATGAAGCGATTGATGTGATACACCGTATCGCGCATGGATATCCGCGCAAAATGATGTCGCTTTGCCATCGCGCTTTAAAAGCGCTTGTCATGAAACAGAAGTGGGTCGTGGATGCCGACTTAATACAGGAAATCGTTGATGAGGACGTTCGTTTAGGATGGCAGATTCCAGTTCATCAATAACTCCTGAAAAGCGACTTCTCAATCTGATTGAAAGTGGCAGCAAGGGCGAAGCTGCGCAGGCACAAAGTGCGGAACCGGTGGGTAGACCCGGTTTGGCGAGCGCTGGATTTAAGTTGGATTGGGCGGGTTTTCCCGAAAAAGCTCGCGCTTTTTTTACGAATCTTCCGTCCCAGTTCGGTTTAAAGACAGCTAACCGAACAGCGCAATGGATTTTAGCCGGGCTCGCGCTTGTAACAATCGGAAACGCGGTTTATGAAATGAAAATTTCCGGACGCGATCCGTTTTATGGTTTGGATGT
>CAZSVD010000006.1:0-6845 GCA_964610145.1 uncultured bacterium
TATGTCGCGCAGGAAATGGAAGCGCGTAAGCTCAAGATACCGCTTTTAATCGGCGGCGCGACAACATCCGAACGTCATACCGCGGTTAAAATTGACCCGGTTTATTCCGGCTCTGTGATTCACGTCACCGACGCGTCGCGCAGTGTGGGTGTTTGCTCGATGCTGCTTAATCAAAATAAAAATCAGGCTTATGTCGCTGAAGTTAAAGCAAAGTATCAAAAGCTTCGCGATGATTTTCAAAAAAACAAAGGCAAGATCGAACTTTTATCGCTCGAGCAGTCGCGCGCGAACGGCGCAAAACTAAGTTTTGAAGGCAATATCACTAAGCCGGCGTGGACCGGCGTCAAACAATTCAAAAATTGGGATTTAGCCGAGATTCGCAAATATATCGACTGGACACCGTTCTTTCAAACTTGGGAAATGAATGCGAAATATCCGGATATTTTTAATCACGCGAAGTTCGGCAAAGAAGCAAAGAAGCTTTACGACGATGCGCAGAAAATGCTCGATAAAATGGTGGCCGGAAAATGGGTGACCGCAAATGCCGCGATTGGAATTCTTCCCGCGGCCCGCATCGGCGATGACATTGAGGTTTATCGTGATGATAACCATTCACAGTTAATTGAAACATTCTGCACCTTGCGTCAGCAGGGAAGCGTGAAGGGTTTGTCGAATCTCGCGCTTGCGGATTTTATTGCACCCAAAGAAAGCGGCATCAAAGACTATATGGGCTTTTTCGTTTCAACGGCGGGCATTGGCCTCGAGAAAAAAGTCGCTGAGTTTGAAAAAAATCATGATGACTACAATTCAATTCTTGTCAAAGCGCTTGCGGATCGCTTTGTTGAAGCCTTTGCTGAATTTCTGCATATGAAACTGCGCCGTGAATGGTGGGGTTACGCGAAAGATGAAAATTTATCAACCGATGACCTTGTGCACGAAGTTTATCGCGGTATTCGTCCCGCGCCCGGTTATCCTGCTTGTCCCGAACATACCGAGAAAGCCAAGCTTTTTAAACTGCTTGATGCTGAAAAAAATACCGGCGTGAAATTAACTGAGAATTTCGCGATGCTTCCTGCATCTTCTGTCTCCGGATTTTATTTCGCTCATCCGGATTCGAAATATTTCAATGTCGGGAAGATTACGCGCGAACAGCTTGAAGATTATGCGCGGAGAAAAGGGATGAGTGTGAAAGAGCTTGAGCGGTGGTTGAGTCCTTATTTGGTGGACTGATCTAGGTTTGATCTCAAATTAAAATCCTTAGTCTGCTCAAACAACTGCGTCCTGCGGCGCAGAACTCGCATCCTTAAGAATTTTAATTTGAGCTGCCTCGCGAGAGGGGGGGGCTTTGCGATATCGGCGCTGCCGAATCGCGTACCTGAATCGGCTGAAGCCGATCTGATTGTTTTTACTCTGCTATAAGTACGTGGAAAATATTAACGTATTTGCAAGGCTTGCTGGCCATTTGTGGTCTTTTGAGAAATAAAAAATCATTGTTCGCGAATAACTGAGTTTGCCATAAAATCTTATTCGAGAATGAATTTTCAAGATGGGAGTAAACATGGCGCAATCTACGACTCAATCTGTCGGCGTATTTCTTAAAGAGTATTGGACTCAAATCGCCGCTATTTATGGGGTGATTCAGATATGGTTAATTTGGCTGTATAAGAAAATTTTCAAAAATCCAAAAATTGAGATTTTTCCCGCAAACGTAATTGAAATCGGATATAGCTATTTTGGACCTACCTTAGGCTTGTATGGAACGTTAAATGCCGTAAATAAGGATGTGTTTATAAGTCGCGTCGACTTGCAAGTGAAGCGTCTGCGTGATAACGCCAGCTACTCTTTTGAATGGACAGCTTTCCGATCAAATCAGTTTACGATGGGGAATGTTTCTAATATCCAGCTTGAGTTACCTTCAGGGTTTATTGTTTCGCTTTCTCAACCACATCGATTCAATATTCTTTTTTCTGACATTGAGCGAAAAAATCAGGAAATGATGCCGCTTATGCGGAATGTTGATTCGATTTGGGATGCTCGAGTACAATGGGCATTAACCCAGCAGCCTGTTCCAAATTCTACGGATTTGTTTAATCAATGGGTCACTCCAATAGCACCTAAAGGTGTCCTCGATTTTTATTCCGGAATAGAAAGATTATGTTATTGGGATGAAGGCAGATATCTTTTAACAATAGTCATTCAAACCGAAAATCCAGCAAATCGATTTTCTTTTAATAGAAATTTTGAGATTTCAACAGAGGATTCTCGCAGGCTGCGTAATAATGCATTATCGATTTTAAAAGAAATGTGCGCGCAGCAAAATGTTACTTATAATTTTGCCTTTTCACGGATTTGAACAGAGATCGGAACATTTCTGGTCATACGACCATTGGTCCGAAGCAAAGCTTCGGCTTATAAAAGTGTGGTCATGTAGTCATACGACTACTGGTCCGGAGAAAATCTCCGGCTTGCGATCATAGGTCCTCGACGATGTCGAGGCTTACCGGGTTAAAAGGTAATTCAGGATGTTAAACAAAATCACAGAAAAAAAGGTACCGTTTACCGCAGGGACAGGTAAGAAATAACCAACTATGACAGCTCTTTATGCCGCGTTTTTCTTTTTTCTTTCGTTGATCGCTGTGATTATTTTTCTGCTTGTTCCCAGGCTTAGGCGTTACGCCGTGCGGGCTTTTGTTATTCCGCTTGCTTTCGGTTTTTGGTCGATAGTCGGTATGATATCAAGCGTTTTCGTTTTTCATGCGTTGCGGCTTGAGTTTGTCCAGAAGACGCTTGCAGGGTGGTCGGGTTTTATTATTATGTTTTTTACGTACGTTGTACCCGGGGCAGTGGGCGCATGGTTGACGGTTCTGCTTCTCAATTTAAAAAAGGTACCGGGTACCGCGGGGACAGGTAACTAGGTTTTATATGTTGGAAGAAATTACGGAAGACGGGATTAAGATTTTGGTGGATCGGTTTTACGGCAAGATCCGCAAGGATTCTGAGTTGGGTCCGATTTTTAATAGCGCGATTCCCGAAGCGGCGTGGCCGGCGCATTTGAGCAAGTTGTGCGATTTCTGGTCATCGGTGATGTTGAAGACAGGCCGTTTTAACGGTAATCCGCCGCGCAAGCACATGGAATTACCGCCTTTTCCTCCGGCGTTGTTTGACCGCTGGCTGAAACTTTTCGCCGATACCGCGAAAGAAATATTTTCTCCCTTGGTCGCGCATGAATTTATCAATCGCAGTGAAATTATCGCGGAAGCTTTGAAATATAAGCTCTATGCTTGAAAATCAATAAGAGGCATCGCTTGCTTTCACACTATGGTGTTGAGTTATGCGTTTAAAGTCTGCGGCTAAAATTTTATTCGCCTCGGCATTTGGCGCGTATGCGTTGTGGGGCGCGTTTGTTCCGCAAGCAACTTGGCTGCTGGACGGCGCGAATCTTCTTTTTCGCGAAGCGGGTCATCCGTTTTTCTTTCTTTTCGGACAAACGATAGGTTTTGCCGGGGGAACATTAGCTCAGCTTTTAATTCCCGGCGGATTAGCGGCGGCATTTTTTTATCAGCGTCAATTTTATTCCGCGAGCATTATGCTGCTTTGGTTTGGGCAGAATTTTTTTGGCATCTCCGTTTACATGCGTGATGCGCGCTCCCAGAATTTGCCGCTGGTCGGGGGCGGAGAACATGATTGGAATTATTTGCTTCACCGCGCCGGACTTTTGGAGTGTGAGCAAGGAGTTGCTAACATAGTTTGGGTGTGCGGAGTTATGATTGTTGCGTTTGCGGCAGGGTTTTGCATTTATCAAGCAACCAGAAATGGGGACGTTTCTCAACGTGCAGAGTCAAATCAGTGGCAATAAAAATAACAGCGCAGTCAGATCAAGAAATGGTTGTGACAGTCTCGGGCGGAATGGCGGAAAAGCTTTGGCTTGTCTGCGGTGTTCTTTTCGCGGGATATTGCATTTTTGAATATGTGTTTCAATTGAAAACCATTTATGATCAATCCGTTCAGGGGGTCGTGGCAGCGGCGCTGATCGGGTTTGGCGGATTTTTAGCGAGTTACGAAAAAGCCGTTTTTGTTTTTGATAGGGGACGTAGAGAGGTGAGTTGGAAGCGGGCGTTGATTTGGAAACGCAGCAGCGGCCGGTTTTCGTTTGATGAAATAGCGGCCGTGGGGCTTGAGAATGCCGTCGCATCCACTCAAACCAATCCGAGTCGGCGGCTTGTCATTCGTACGCGGACAGACGTGATTCCCTTGAGCCGGGCTTATGCGCCGGGAATGACGCAGGAATTGAATTTTTTACAGCAAAAAATCGAGCAGTTTCTCAAAAAATAATAAATTTAAAAGGTGGTCCGATGAAAAAAGCCAATCGATGCAAATTATTTTTTTCTGTTTTGATCAGCGTTGCCATGATTTCAAGCGCGGCTTTTGCACGTCCGGCATGGCTTGACCGCAGGCCCAACGAAGTTCAGAGGCAGGATGTTTTAAAAAATTCTTCCGAGATTTTAACCAAGCTTTATGCCGCTCAGCCTGATGCCAAAGCGGCGGTTGAAAAATCTTATGGCTACGCGACTTTCGGAAACTTCGGCACCAAAATATTATTTGTCGGAAGCGCGTCCGGCCGCGGAGTGGCGGTGAATAACAAGACTCAGCAAAGAACTTTTATGAACATGTATGAGGTTCAGGCGGGGCTGGGGCTTGGCGTGAAGTCGTATATGATGATTTGGGTTTTTGAGTCTGAGAATGCATTTAATAATTTTGTGAATTCAGGTTGGGAAATCGGTGCGCAAGCGGCGGCGGCCGCGAAAGCAGGCGGCAATGGCGGCGCTCTTGAGGGCGCGGTTCAAATCTCTCCGGGAGTTTATGTTTACCAACTCACCAGCACGGGACTTGCGGTTGAACTTACCGCCAAAGGCACGAAGTATTATAGAGATAACGACCTGAATAACGTAAAATAACAGGTCTTTTTGCGGATTATTTTAAGCTTCGGGATGTCATGATTTACGGGAGCATGCCGATCTCCTAATAGGTTCGAAAAGGTTCAATAACCGGGGGAGGTAGCATGAACGGACAAACTTGCATCCTGTGCAGAGTTTTCGGGATCATCGCGATAATCGGGTTACTGAATTTGGGAGTCGAAGGCGCGTTCCGCGTGAATTATCTGGAACGCTTTTTAGGTGACGCAACCGTGATCACACGCGTGATTTACGTGGTGATGGGGTTGGCGGGTGTCGCGTCCCTCGTGAAGTACTTCGGGATGTCTTGTCCCGGCTGCTGCAAGAGATAAAAGTTTTTTTGAAAGGCGGGCGGTTTTTTGCCCGTCTTTTTATTTTTAGATCTAGAATACTCGCCACAAGCAATCTTTGCTTTCTGAAATACAAATTTTTCAAAGGTCACCGGCATGAATTTTGATGAGATCAGACGGATCAATGAAACCCTTCAGGCGGCGAAGTTAGCGCAGCAGATTCAGCAAATCCAGCAATTACAAAAACTCAACGCTATTCTTAAGCAAATCAATGACGCGCGCAGACAGCAGGAAATCATCAAAGAATTTTGCGAAGAAAAGAAAGATCAATTTTGGCGCAAAGAAAAACCTTCGGAACAAGAGCTTGAGATTTTGCGCGAAAAAACCGGCTACGATAAGAAACTATGGGATGAAATTGTCCGCGAGCTTTCGGGAGAAATTCCTCCGGCTTAGAATTAATCCGCTGGCTTTTGACTTCAATATGGATAAAAAAATACTTTTAAACGCAGGGCTGAGCGCAATTATTTTAACGCTGTGTTGTGGCTCTCTTAACGCGGAGCCGCTGAGTCCTGAGAAGCGGCGGGCGGCGGCAAATCAAAAAAGAATTGATGCCGGAGCGCTTGAATCGAGCGGAAACTATAAAGAAGCGCTTAAAAAATACAATAAAGCGATCGAGCTGGATCCTCAGGTGGAAGCGGCTTATGTGGGGCGCGGCGGAGTTTATGAGAAATTGAACATGTTTGACAGCGCGATGGAAGATTTGGATCAGGCTTTGCGGATGAATCCCAAATCAGTTTCGGCGCTGAATGAGCGCGGAGTTCTTTTGAGCCGTGAAAAAAAATTTGAAGAAGCCGGGCTTGATTTTAGGAAAGCGATCGAGTTGGACGCCGGGTTTGTCCCTGCTTATTTAAATCTCGCCGATATTGAAGTGAAACTCAGAAAAGACAAATCCGCAATTGATCATCTCACCGCCGTCATTGAGCTAAAGCACCATGAAACGAACGCTTATTTGCAGCGGGGGAATATTTATTTTGAGCTGCGGGATTTTGATAATGCGATTCCGGATTATCAGCGCGTGCTTGAAACGAGCCCTTTGTCTTTGGACGCGCAGTTTAATTTGGGAGTAAGTCTTTTTAAAACAAAAAGGTATAAAGAGGCGCTTCCGCATTTTGACCGCGCCGTTGAAATGACGCGGCAATGGGCGGTTTTTTATTGTTACCGGGGTTTAACCTATTACGCACTCGGAGAATACGAGAAGGCTTTGAAAGATTATAACGATGCCCCTAAAAATGATTCCGAAGGAGTTTGTTACGAATCATTTGTGGGACATTTTCCGGAGAAAAAAGTTTCAGACAATGAAGACGTCTATTCCCAAATTATCGGGACGCTTAAAAGTAAATCATGAAAGCCGGTTTAATGATTCATGGGTAAGCATTTTGTCCATGGCCCGCCAGATAAAGGTCTTTCTCAAAACGCCGAAGCATATAGACAGCAAACTTAAAAGGCTATTGAAGCCAAGGTAAGGTGTTTATGGGCGGCGCGCGCAAAAGAATTTTGGCAATCGACGATGAGCTTGAAATTCTCAGTTCGGTTCGGGAAGATC
>CAZSVD010000007.1:0-6675 GCA_964610145.1 uncultured bacterium
CTAGCTCACATCACCTATAGTCACTATTTGCTTTATATTTCCGCGGATGAATTGACCTCCGCGCTTAAAAAACATCCCAAAACTTAGGAATAAAAAATGATCTTAAATCAACGCCTTGTTGTCGTTATGCCCGCTTACAATGCCGCGCAAACACTCGAAAAAACCTATCGCGAAATTCCGCTTGAGTATGTCGATGAAGTGATTCTCGTGGATGACGCCTCTCAGGACGAAACAATCAAACATGCTCAAAAGCTGGGTATTACCGCGGAAGCCCATGAAGTCAACAAAGGCTATGGCGGCAATCAGAAAACCTGCTACCGGCTAGCTCTAGAAAAGAAGGCAGATATTGTCGTTATGCTTCATCCGGATTATCAATATGACCCTCGCCTCATTCTTTCGATGGCGAGCATGGTTGCATCCGGAGTTTATGATGTTGTTCTGGGGTCACGTATTCTGGGCAACGAAACACTGCGCGGCGGAATGCCCATTTATAAATATATTTCAAATCGGGCGCTCACCTTCTTTCAAAATCTTCTGATGGGAACAAAACTTTCGGAGTTTCATACGGGGTACCGGGCATTTCACCGCCGTGTTCTCGAGACGCTTCCGCTTGAAAAAAACAGTGACGACTTCGTCTTTGATAATCAAATGTTGGCGCAATGTGCTTTTTTTAATTTTCGCATGGGAGAAATTTCCTGCCCTACGAAATATTTCCCTGAAGCTTCGTCGATTAATTTGCGCCGTTCGATCACGTACGGTTTAGGCGTTCTTAAGACTAGTCTGCAGTTCCGTTTCGAAAAATGGGGCTGGGCAAAATCTTCTATTTTTTGTCGCTGAGCCAATCATTCTTCGAAAAAAACTTCCCGGATTATTTCAAAGAATAAATCTTATAGATAAACTGTTTCTCAATTACATTTTGAGAAGAGACAGTTTTTTCTTCGTGGGTTAGAGCAGGATTTTTAAGTAGCTGATCGATAGGTCGGACATCCTGTGTTTCGGCGCCTTTTTCAGGGATGGTATCGATAATATGCGTGATCCCTGCATGCTTGAGTTTGCTAACGATTTCATCCGAACTCTTACTATTCTGGTAATGTGTTCGAATATTAAAGTCAGGTTCAAGAATCACTTCCCGTTCAAAATAAAAAAGCCGCGGCTCATCCATAATCAAAAGCTTTGAATTTTGAGGTAAATTTAAATTTATCCAATCAGCCACAGTTTTCGTCCGTTCCATTTTAACGGAGTACTCCTGAGGGCTCCAACCTCTTACAATACTCACCAGTGGATAGCGAAAATGCCGTACCGATAAGCAAAGTAGAAACAAAATCAGCATATAAGCAGAAAGCTGAATCAGCGGTATCACGCGTTTAGCCGCAGTGGTAAGGCGCGGAGAAAGTTCGGTCATGCCCAATGCCACAGCCCACAGATAAATTGAAAATGTCGGCAAAAGGTAGCGTGAATTTTGTCCGGTAAAATACCAAAAAGTTGTAAAAAATAGCGTAAACAGCAAGTGCTGCCGGGCAGCTTTAACTTTAAAGGCCGAATAGATCGCTACCGGAAAAGCCAGCAAGTAAACAGGCCCAATCCAATGATGATAATCAAAGTATTGCGGTCTAAACGTCATATCAATCGGAAGCCCCAAAAATGTCCAAATGGAGCGAGGCAAACCCATTCCGTAAAAATAGATTTTAGAAAATAAAGCATAATCTTCTTTGCCGAATAGAGCCCCCAAGTAAGGATAAACAGGATTTCCTGTATAAATCCATGCCCGGGCAAACCAATAACCTGAGGTTAGTAACATGCCAACGGAAAAAATAAAGGCCGCGATGAATATTTTTTTCTTGGGTCGTTCAAGCAAAAATCGAATAGCAAGAATCAACATAATTGAAAAATAAGCTCCCAGAGCCAAATAGCGCATTCCCACCGCAGCGCCTAAAAATAGCCCCGCGTAAAAGAAGCGCGCGGAATCGAGAGTGTCGTTTTCCTTGACCGTTAGGCAATAGGCCAAAAATACAAGCAAGGAAACTCCCGCATCGATATAGGTGGTTGCGATTTGATTGATTAACGTTGGAGTTAAAAAAAGCATCAGACCCAAAAATAGCATCAAGACTTTGCTTCGTGTGTCTTCGTGTACCTTCACCATCAAAGCTACAACAAGCATCACTCCGCAAACCCAATGAAGGAGCTTCGAAATGGCAACATTTTTAAAAAGCAAGCCCGAGGAAAAAAGAACGCTCATTAAAAGGGGCCGGTACGACGCAATGTCAAAATAACTTGGAGTAAAACTATGGTTGCGGACAAAAAGCTTTGCGAGATATAACTGGATCGCGAGAGCGTCGTTGGCAATTTCCGGAAAAAAGCAAACGAGCGCCGTCAGGATGAGTCCTCCTGATAATGTCCATAAGCAAATAAGCTGAAAAGTTGAGCCGTGTGCTTTCAGTAAATCAAAAAGATCAATTCCCCATTTAAAAAAATCTGGAATTTGTTTCCATTTGCATAAAAGAATTATCAAAAAAAAAGCAATGGGAACGACGGGTTTCAAATAACCTGCCAAAGCGGTGAAAAGAAGAATATGGGCAAAAACAATGAGCCCCAGACCTAAAAACAAAATCCCTTTAAACAAAGGATTATTTTCAGTTAATCGAAAGCCCGCGAGAGAGCCCGTACACCAAAATGCAGGCAGTGCAAAAAACCAAAAGATCAGCCCGAAAACAATCGTATTCATGGATCCCTGCTGATATCAAAAGGCTTATAAATAAATTGAATCGTAAAATCACCCGCCCGGTCAATGCGGATTGCTTGAAAAAGACCATAGGCTTTCAAAATAGGGACTTTAATCCCGTTAAGCCGGGCTTGCCATCCGGGAAAGGCTGTCTCAGATAAAATAAAGAACCCGGGACGATTTGTCGTCAGCTTCCAGGTCTCTGAGTTTTCGGAGCGCACCCCATGTTGGACTGAAGCGATTAGACTAACCTCGGGCACTGCTGATGAATAGGATATCATTTCATGCAAGCTTTCACCGCTTTCAAGCAACAAAACTTTTGCGGGATCAAAATTCGGAGCCATCAATCTCTCCTTGAGAGTTGCCCAATCGGGATAAATTTCCACTTTGTCTGTGAAATGGGCACGTTCATGCGGAAGTCTATTTTTATAAAGCAAAACATCCGCTGTCGATGAAGCGGAAATTAACTGAAGACTTTGATTCTCCAGTTTTTCTGTGCTCACAATATGAGAAACTCCGGCATAACTTAAAAGAGCCATGTGCTCATTAATAAATTGCGGGGTTGGCCATGTCTGATAATTTGAATCATTAACGTTTCCCAAAAGGCCGAATGTCTGAAAGTATCGAGCTGTTACAAACGGCGAATAGGCTCCGATTTCATCAATGTCATAAAGCATGTTTTGACTGGGGACAAACGGCAATTGCTTGTCGGGCGAACGATAACTGAGTATTCGCCCAAATCCACCCAGAGCTTTTTCGTGTTTTAAAAGTGAAATAATCTCGGACGGATTTGTCACCTTTTTGTAAGAATCAAAATCGAGCCGAATATCAATATACGTAAGCGCATACAAATCCAAACTGATCAGAAAAAAAACTGCGATCAAAATAGGCCGTGACATTTTTTGGGGCTTTAGAAAAATCCCAATAAATAAGCAAGCTAGCACAATACTCAAAAATGTTAGTAGATTTCGCGGATTATGAAAATCAAAGTATGGCAAAAGTGAATCAGGGTATGCTTTTACGCCGGCCAGGTATGATTCCAGTGAATGAGGGTGTCCGGGTTGACTGAATACAAAGTGACGGACATAAAACTCTCCCAATGTTTCTATAAAACTTCGCCCGCCCATCAAAAGATAACTAAATACCCCCATAACAGCCATACCCATGGCGATAAGCCAGCAAAACCAGCATTTCGCTCTTTTTAAGGACGTTTGAACAACTCGCCCTAAAGCAATCAGCTCAAAGCCGAAGGCGCTTAATATGGCAAAGCCAAAGCTGATAAACACCAAAAATTTTGCGGGAACCCGAAAAGAATAAAACTTTGTGAGTTTGATAATCGCTACATAAAGCGGACTCCAGCGTCCTAATGCCAAAAGCAAAGCGAGAAGCGTCATAACTCCCCATAAGCGAACCATCTGATTTTTGCGTGCTTCAGGACTAAAAAATAATGCCAACATGAAGAAAGCGGGCAGCAATCCCATATAGAGATTATTGCCGCGCAAAATAAGCGAAAGCGCCGGATGGATCATCGTCGCAAAAACAAGCGGCGATAATGATCCCACGTAAGCATACCCTTCTTGCAGTTCGACACGATTTGATTGCATGGCTAGCTTAAAAGTTAAATATATTTGCGGTGCCGCCAGCAAAAGAGCAGACATTGCTGTGAAAATCAGTTCAATGAATCGCTTAAAAATTCGTGCCGACGAAAGAGGTTCATCGGAAAATAGCAAAGTCCGCAAGATTGCATAAATAGTAAAAATGAACCAGGTTAAGATGGCGACCTGTAAGTAGCCTGCCACAAGAGATTGCCCGATGATCGCGGCAACCCCCAAAAGAAATCGCCTGTGATTTGTATCAAAATATTTTTCTAAAAAAAATAATGCCAGAGGAAACCACGCGATTGTTTTCAGAGAAGTGATGTTGTAATAAGCTCCCCCATACGCGGAGCCAAAGACAAAAATCATTGCGGCGAAAAAGGAAGATAAAACACTCAACCGCAGTTGCTTTGCGTAAAAGTACATTCCCCAGCCCGCAATAAACCAATGAATCAAATTTGTGTACGAGTATGCCGCATTAAACGGTAGCAGGAGCGAAAGAATTAAATTAGGGATATAAAAAACTCCGATTTGGCCTTCGGCTGCAATCGGAAATCCACAATGAATAGCGGAAGACCAAAATGGAAGTCTAAACTCTTTGACCGAATTTGCTAATAAATGAGCCCATGGGTAATGTTGGGCCAGATGATCGCCGGTCAGCGATGCGGAATGAACAAAAGCAAGGTCAGGAAAAAAAAGAAAAAGAAGCGCGATTAGACCAAGCGCCGCATAGTAATCATAGCGTGTCAGCCTCATGATTGGGCTACCACAACCCTAAACGGCAATTTAGGCTTTCCCCCATGAAGGCGGAAGCTTAGTACGGACTTCAATGTTTTCAAAATCAGCGCTTTTTCGGGAACCATGCTTTTGCGCCCAAAGCGACATTTTTTCGATCCCGACGCTTAATGGAGTGGGCTTGCCGGTATTAAAAAATTTATGCGCTTTGGAGTGATCGGAGTACGCTTCATCCACTTCATTGCGTTTTTCTAAATATTGAATATCAGGCTTAACTTTAAAACATCGCGCGACTTCTTGCGCTAGAGCATTCACAGTGTAGGGAGTATCCGCTCCAATATTGAAAACTTGATTGTACGCAGCCGGAACAGTAATTGACCGCGCGATGACAGGGGCCACATCATCAATATATGAAAAAGCACGCTTTTGATTGCCGTCGCCAAAAATGGTCATCGGCTTCCCCTGCATAATCTGATTCATAAAAATACCCACAACATTGCGGTATTTATCGCCGACATTTTGCTTCTCGCCATAAACATTATGCGGACGGAAAACAATACTATTAAGGCCAAACATTTCATGAGCGGCGCGCAAATCCTGTTCGACGGCATATTTTGCGACGCCATACGGATCTTCCGGCTGAGGAATCATATCTTCAATCATGGGTAGCTGCCCCTTCCCGTAAACTGCGATCGAGGAAGTAAACACAAAGCATTTGACCTGATGAAGAACGGAAAGATTAATGAGATTAACCGAACCGATAAGGTTATTTTCGTAATTAAATCTGCGAATAAAGTGGCTCAACCCTTCCGCCGCGTACGCCGCCAGATGAAATACATATTCAAACTTATGACGTTCGAACAATTGATTCAAAAGCGGATAGTCAAGAATACTTCCCTTGATAAATTCGGCCTGACCCGGAACATTTTCCTTATATCCGCCGCTTAAATCATCCAGAGCAACAACTTGATGATTGCTTTTGAGCAATGCTTCGACAACATGAGCCCCGATGAACCCCGCTCCGCCGGTAACAAGAATTTTTGCCATTAGCCGACCTGAACGCTTTTAACCTGAAAAGCTTTTTGTTTCCAGATTCCGAGACGGTGAAGCGTGTAGTGAAAAACGGTCATCAAAATCATTAATCCGTAACGAACCGCCTTCTTAAAAGGCATTTGAGAATTTTCATCTTCATAGCGCGTCGGATGCGGAATTTCCGCGATGCGTGCCTGCCGGATCGCAGCCTGAATCATGATATCTGTATCAAAGTCGAACTTGTCACTCAATAAATCAAGCGGAATTCGCTCGAGAAACTTGGAAGTGAATGCGCGGTAACCATTGTGATAATCAGTAATATTGGTATTAAAAGTAAAATTTTCGAGCCAGGTTAAAAAGCGATTCGGAATATATTTCCAAAGCGGCATTCCGTTTTTAAGAACATCGCCCAAAATCATGCGACTGCCTGTCACGACGTCAAACCCTTCTTTCAATTTTGCCACAAACTGAGGAACCATGGATGGATCATATTGGTTGTCGCCATGCACCATGACAATGTAAGTGGCTCCGCGTTTAATTGCTTCGCGATAGCCGGTTTTTTGAACCGCGCCGTATCCGTAACACTTATCATGT
>CAZSVD010000008.1:0-3732 GCA_964610145.1 uncultured bacterium
ATTTCCCCGAACCGGAAGCAATTAAAATGGCCCGGCGCCTCAATGCCCGTGTCGGAGAGGTCGCTGTTCAAATGCGCGAGCGTCAAGGAGGACAATCCTCCATTCGTTACTTTGCAACCTTATACTATATGCTCAAAGTCACGCTCGCCATTTTGATTGACGCACTTAAGAAAAAACCAAAGGAGTCCCGGCATGCAGGTTAAATACTTTATTATCCTTATCGCTTTGGTAATTCTGGGCGCAGTGGTTGATTTAATCCGCCGTGAAAAAATGACTTTTAAATACGCAGTGAACTGGTTCCTGGGCTGCGCGGTCGCCCTTTTCTTCGCGATATATGATCAATTGCTGGTCGCGATATCCCGATGGGCGGGATTCAGTCTTCCCAGTAATTTTATTTTCTTTTCGTTGCTCGTCTTCGTTATTTTTTTAACCCTGCGCTTGACGCTTTTTATTAACGAACAAAACTCCCGCACAGAAGCTTTAGCGCAAGCTGTCGCCCGGCTTGAACTGCAACTCAAAAAAAGCAAACAGCCTGAAAAATAATCACAACGCCGTTTTTTAGCGCGCTCTTTTCCCGCGTAACATGGCTTCAAACGGGGATTTTCCGCGGGGTTTCTGGACAGATTCCTGAGAGGCAGCTTCCCCCTCCGCAGGAGATACCGCGGCAACGTCAGACGACTTTTGCGCCGTTACAGGCGTAGCTTCCTGCGGCGGTGACACTTCGGTAATTGACTTTTCTAACACCGACGCTAAATCATCTCTTTGAATACCGCGAAGCTGCGAAACCATTCCCAAAGCCATGTAAGGTTTATGAATTCGAATATAAGCGAGCCCCTTCCCATAAAGGGCTTCCGCGAAATCAGGAAATTGATCCAACGTTTTCTGAAAATAATCAATGGCCTGCGCGGCGTTATCTTCCTGCATCAAAGTAAACCAGCCCAAGCCAAAATAAGCCTTTGTATACTTCGGATCCACTTCGATTGTTTTTCGAAAATATTGAACCGCCTTCTGCGGATCCAGATTGTTTTCAGAGTACGCGCTGGCGATATTGAAGTAAGACTCCGCAAATTGCGGGTCCAATTTGATGGCCTGTTCAAATGATCCGATCGCGCTTGAAACGGACACACCCTGCTTCATATAGGCGAGCCCGATTAAATTGTAAATCCTGGCCTGAGCGCCGGCTCCTTTTTCTGTTTCCAAAGCTTTTTGAAAAGCTTCGATCGCGGCATCATATTGATCCTGCTTTAAAAATGAAACTCCTTTTTCATACTGACTCGCGGCTGAATTAACTTCAGGCTGATTGGCAAAAAGAAGCGGACAAAGAAAAGTAAAAACAAAAAAGAGCAGGAACGGTTGTTTAATTTTTCTCATATCCCCTTCATTTAGATTGAGTCACGGGCATATCCGGAAATTCAGGGATATCGTTCGACTGTGAAGATCCCGCAGAGGATGACACCGAAGGCATCATGGCTTTTGCTTCAAAGCCCGACTGCAAAGCAGGTCCAAGTTTTTCAGCCGGAATCAGATAACGAGCGATATCCAAAGTAGCTTTGAGAATATCGGCGCCTTTGGATTTAGGCTCCAAACTATAGCGCGTGATTTGAAACAAATAATCTGATTGTTCAAGCGTATTCATAAGCGCCAATAAATTCGACAAAGTCCCCTCGCAATCCATGCTTGTTTTATAAATCTTAAACTGCGGCTTGACCTCCGTATCACCGGGACGAATATCTTTCACAACAATCGAGTGGTCGCGCGCGGAGTTTTCAATTTTCTTAAGCAAAGTCGCAATAATTTCTTCGGAGCTTGTATCGGTCGAATCCAAATAAGCACTCGACTTGGCATATTCATCTAAAATCCGGTCTTTAAAAGATAAAATACGCCGATCTCTCCGGATTTCATCGCGGCTTTGAGAAATATCAGAATCGATCGTATTCATTTTTGTCAATATGGGGCCGATCACCACACCCTGCATAATTCCGAAGAAGACAACAAATGCCGTAGCAAAACCCAGCGTTTTCTCGGTTTTGGTGCGCTGACTAAGGAACTCCCCTAAATTAAATTTCTTGCTTGCCATAATAACCCTTTGTTCACCCTAAAATAAGACGTATCCAAAGCTGTCTTATTCGCCTGTTTTTTCCGCTGGCGCCTCAGTGAGAACGCTGATTTTTCCGGATTTCTCGGCTTCCCATTTGTCCGCTGCCGGACTATCCGGCAAAATACATTCTATTTCAAAATCCGCGACATCTTTGGTTCCTTCACGGCGCGATTTGGTTTCTTTCGCTTTCACACTCAAGTAGTGGTTGGATGCTTCGAGCCGATTCACCAAAGCAAAAACCTGGGACATGGATTCAGTCGTTCCACCCAAATTAATCTTACCCTCAATGTCATAAGCCATATGCGAAAGATAAGTCGACTCTCCCAAAAGACTCGTCGCCTGATCAAACGCGGATAACCCTTTACCGCGCGTTTTAAGAATCTTACGAACCACTCGGTTTTTGGTCGAAATCCTCTCAAGACTTCGCGCTTCCTCAAAAGTAGGTTTTCCCGCCTCGGTTAATTTTTGCATGCGGGTGTTTTTGAAATAGATTTTGGAATATAAGAATAAACTCAACACAAAAAAGATGGTCATTACCGTAATGCCTAAACTGATCACTTCGCGACTTTGATCGCGGAACCTGCGGCGCAGCTTAATCTCTTTCGGAATCAAATCAATCTGCGCTTTATGGGATTGGGTCGCCGCCGCCATCAACTCAACAAAAGACGAAGGCTTCAGCGTCTCAACTTTCTTCGAAGCGTTCTCACTGAGTTTAAACAATAGCTGGGAGTCTTTGATTTGCAGAACTGTTTCAAAACGCTGCAGCGCCGGACAGCCGTTTAAAATTTCTGTTTTAAGTCCGATCGGATCCTGAACCAATCCGGTCAATGTCAGCGATTTAAGCGGCTTACCCACCCCCTGATCCTGATACGCGGCCAGCGATTTATTGAGCTCGTTCATAAACTCCGTGGTGGCAAGACTCTTCCCCGCGGAAAAGTGCTCTGCGCCAACGGGCAAACTTCGCACAAATACCATTTGCTGATGATCCATGACAGTAAAATCAGTCGAGTCTTCACCAATACACAATCCGCCGATAGGAGCGCGTACTGAATCAGCCTCTCCCAGCCAATCGCGATACGTCAAAGCCAAAGCCTCCGATGAAATCATAATCCTGACCTGGATTCCGATATCCTCAAAAATACGGCAATACCGATCCACCAGCGCGCGATTCACAATGACAAGCAAAACGCTGGTGTAATGCTGAGTCGGCGTCTCCATGCAAAGAAAATCGATCACAATTTCATCGCGCGAATAAGGAGTAAACCGGCCAGCCTGTAAATCAATAATCTTTGCAATTTCTTCTTTTTCCGTGGAAGGAATTTCGACATTCTTCGAAATAAACAGTTTGGAAGGAATAGTGCAGATAACTTGCTTCGGAGAAACTTTATTTTTTTTGAAATAATCAAGCACCTCGCGCATAATTTCAGCGTCTGTTGCCTGTGCAAATTTTTTAAGAAACACATCGTCAAATAAAATCTGCGCGCCCGTGGAACGTCCGCGAGCGATCTTCATTTGATTGCCGGAAAAATCAACGGCTAATATGTCTTTACCCACCTTCATGCCGCGCCATCCTCTTCTTCAATACATTCTCCGGTTCTTGGAATAGAAAGAATCCGTGTCTCGTTCAAATTAGG
>CAZSVD010000009.1:0-4390 GCA_964610145.1 uncultured bacterium
CTACATCTTCGGGTGAATCAAGGCGATCTTGATTTGCTCAAGGAGAAAGCTAAGAAGGGCGGGATGAAGTATCAGACTTTTATTGCGGAGATATTGCATAGAGTTGCACGGGCTGAAAATACATAAGACAAGACCAAAGACTACCGGACTGACGGCCAATCCGAGCCCGGAATATTTGCCTTTCCCGATCGTGATGGAGGGAGAAAAGCTTCACATTTTTAACGCGCTTGAAAACGGACGATCGTCCGTTTATAATTTAGGCATGCCTAAAGCCTTAGATTTTCCCAATATCATTGTGAAGCTCCGCAAGTTCCACCGGGAGCATAAGCGCCTGCCCGTATTTTCAGAGATGCAATCCTTGCTCGGATACCGTTCCAAAGGTGGTGTGTCGACATTGATCCCAAGCCTAGTGCGTAAGCGTATTTTAAATCAGGATTCTTCGGGCCGGCTTATACCGGGTCCCTTAATGCAGGGAGGGCTCCGGTTTCTTGGTTCCGTCCAAGCGGGCTTTCCTTCACCCGCGGAAGAAGAGTTAATCGACACGCTTTCGCTTGATGAATTTCTGGTTAAAAATCCAACGGCAAGTTTTTTGGTTAAAGCTAGCGGCGACTCAATGATTGACGCGGGCATTATGCCCGGCGATCTTGTGATTGTTGAACGCGGGCGCGAACCTCACGCGGGCGACATTGTGATTGCTCAGGTGGACGGGGATTGGACGATGAAATATTTTCAAAAGAAAAATGGCAAAGTGATTTTAGTCGCGGGTAACAAAAAATATCCGCCCATTCATGCCCGTGAAGAACTTGTGATTGGCGGCGTGGTGGTGGCGAATGTCCGCAAATACAAATAAGGCTCCGAACTTCGTTCAACCGCGGCCACAAAACAGACCGATTTCAATCTCTTCTTTCACGAAGCCCATCCTGCATATTGATTGCGACGCATTTTTTACTTCCGTCGAACAGGCTTTGCATCCCGAGCTTAAAGGCAAACCCGTTGTTACGGGAAAAGAGCGCGGCATCGTGGCCTGCGCGAGCTACGAGGCAAAAGCGCTCGGTGTGAAACGACCCATGCGGCTTTGGGAAGCCATGAAAGCGCTTCCCAGTTTGATTTGCCTGCCCAGTGATTATGAAACTTACAGTCTTTATTCAAAACGGATGTTTGAAATTATCCGGCGCTTTACGCCCGATGTTGAAGAATATTCCATCGACGAAGCCTTCGCCGAAATCTCGGGTTTACGCAGTGTTCATCGCATAGGCTATGCGGAGATCGCGCTCAAAATTAAAAAAACCATTCAAAGCGAATTAGGCATTACCGTTTCAATCGGACTGAGCTCATCCAAGTCGCTTGCGAAGATCGCTTCCAAGTATAAAAAGCCCGATGGGTTTACCGTTGTTCGTGCAAGCGAACTGCATGAGTTCTTGCCGAAGATTGCGCTTGAGCAAGTATGCGGCTTTGGTCCGAATATCGTCGCGCTTTTGCAAAAGCATGGCTTGTGCACGGTATGGGATTATGTGAGTCAGTCCGAAGCGTGGGCTAAAAAAATTCTCGGAAAAATCGGCATTGAGCTCTGGCACGAATTACGCGGAATTCCTGTTCGCCCCATCATCACGGAAGAAAAGCATGATTATGCTTCGATCAGCAAATGCAAAACGTTTACACCGCCGTCAAGTGAGCGGGAATTTGTCAGGGCTCAGCTTTTTAGAAATGTGGAGTCGGCGTTTATTAAAATGCGGCGCCACAATTTAAAAGCCAAAGGCATGACGGTATTCTTGCGCGATCAAGATTTCCGTAGCGCAGGCGCCGAGGCTGAGTTTGACGGTGCGATTTCGTCTGTGATGGAAGCCACTGAAACGGTGAACGAACTTTTTAGTTCGCTTTTCAGATCAGATAAAAAATACCGGCTCACCGGGCTTGTGCTTTTTAAATTAAGTCCGGATACAACACGGCAATACACGCTTTTTGATAATGTGCCGAAGTTGGAATCATTCCGGCGAATCGATAAGGTAATTGATTCAGCGAATGCAAAATACGGCAAGCATGCGCTTGCTCTTGGAATGGGAATCTGGCTTGGTAAGCATAAACAGCATTTAAACGAGCGCGGTGACGTGCCGTGGCGGAAACAGAACCTCTTTTTAGGGGAAACGTTCCGTCAACACGTGAACTTGCCCCGTTGGAATATCCGTCTGAATTGAAGGGTCTCGATTATTCAGGCATTAAAAACACGTACAATTTTCCCCTATATCCGACAATGACATTCGAAAGTTTACAATTTAAAAGCCCCGTCGTGTCTTAGTTTGAAATGACCAACACCGTCATTGCTGGCTATTTCCTGATATACTTACTCATTCAAACAGGTGATTATGTCGGAAAAAATAAAACCAAAACCATATTCACATACCGATGAAGATGAGATACGCGCTATCCATGTCCTGAAAGGTGCACTTAGCCCGAAATATGTCCGAGCGCATATCGCCGAGCGTGATAAGGTTCCCAATCAGGATGGCTATCTTGAAATCGTGGACGACGAATTGCGCGCCATGGGAGTATTGTGGGTTCAGGTGAAAAAAATTCCTGCTGGCCAGACCCATTTTGACTGCGAACTTAGTTTTTATGCCTTTTCTAAAACGCGAAGTGATCCCTGCATTTTAATTTGTGTTGATGTTGATCAAGAAAGGGTTTATTGGAGGGCTGTTGAGCATGATGATTTCCATGCAGAAATGGAGAAAGGTCAGCAGCACAAACGGTTGCATTTTGATACCGCAGACCTCATTGACGAAGCCAAAAGCTATCTGAGTAAATGGATTTCTTTAATTCAAGATGCACGAGAAAATTCTAAAAAATCAAAAAGAAGCGAACGGGAAATTACGGCATCGAATCATTCGCAGCCACTTGAAATCGTTTCGATTAACACTTCTCTTTCAGGCTGTGAGGAAATTCCGGCAGATCAAAAGTATGAAGATAAGGCTAAGGAAGCCAAGGTGCTCCTGGACAGCGAAAAATTTTTAAAAGCGAAAGAAATGTACGAAAAAATAATTTCAGAAATTGATCAAGACGCGAAGGTTTCAAATGCTCTTCACTCTCGAATGAAAACAAACTTGGGGTCTTGCTTCCTTCGCCTTGGGGACAAGGCAAGCGCGGCCGCGCTTTTTATTGCGGCACATGATTTGAGTAGCACCCCTACCGAGTTAGCTATAAGGAACCGCGCTCTCGCCTGTATGTTCCTCGAAGAGTTTGGGGATGGTTTGGAGTTCATCGATCAAGCATTAAAAATTTCTCCAAATTCGCAGGACAATCTAAGTGTTAAATCTAGCCTTTTGACCGAATTGGGCAGGTATGATGAAGCAAGGGCTCTTTTTACGGAAGATGGTGACGATGCTAACATTAAAAAAGCCTTTTTGGAAGATGCTCGTGCTCGTCATTCGATCGCCTTAATCTTGCAGGCGCAAGGTAAATTCGAGGAGGCGTTGGAGAATTTCAAATATTCAATTCAACTTGAACCTAATTCAGGTTTGTTTCATCAATCATATGCACATCACATTTTGGATAAAATTCTTAAAGATCGAAGTGAAAAATTTGGCTTTGGAGAGAATGATATAAAGTTGTTAACCGAGGCATTAGAACATTTTACTTTTGCGTTAACCAAGCTCGAGCAAACCGACAGGCTTCCAGAGTTGGAGAATGTATATTTAAACAGAAGTACAACTAAAGCGGTTTTGGATGATTTTGAGGGGGCGCTAGATGATATAAATCAAGTTGTGAAATTAAACCCTAAAAATTCTGCAGCTTATTTTAATAGGGCGAAAATAAAAAGAATGAAAAAGGACGTCGAGGGGGCGATAGCCGATTTTAAAAAAGCCATTGAATTTGGAGGGGAAAGAGATGAGGTCTTTCCACTTTTAATCTCATGTTATTTGGAAAATGCAAAGCCGAGAGTTAATGAGGCTACAGATCTTATTAAGCGGTTTTATTCTGGGGAAGAGATTGATGGCGGCGCTTTATTACCAAATGAGTTTCTGGCGCAATGCTTAATTATTAGAAAAAAAATCGATGATGCTGCAAGCGTGGTGCGGCGGCTGTATGAAAAGCACGGACGAATTCCCAGGGTTTTATTAACGGATGCTGAATTAAAAAAAGCACAGGAAAACTTAGAACAGTTTGAGGCATTAACAAAAGAAGCGTATTTAAATGCCGAAGGCTTAGACAAAATATTGGCGACAGTTCAGATTGCACAATTTTATAAAAGAGCACGGCGTTATGACGATGCAATACCGTATTACGAATCATTGATTTCTGAAAATCAATTTGATGATTTATTACGTGAATATCTAATTTGTTTAGTTAAATCAAACATCGATCGGGAGGAGAATTTAAAGAGGTGTTTGCGTATCTG
>CAZSVD010000010.1:0-3636 GCA_964610145.1 uncultured bacterium
CATTATTTACGGTTACGTGATCGTTTGCGCGATTTTCCGGTCAAGGTTCAGCTTCTTTCACGTTTTCAGACCAAGGAGGAAATGAAACAAGTTGTGGCCGGAGTGAATACAGGAGCGGTGGATATCGTCGTAGGTACGCACAGGCTGCTTTCGAAGGATATTGTTTTTAAGGATTTGGGCTTGGTGATTATTGATGAAGAGCAGCGTTTTGGCGTAGCGCATAAAGAAAGACTGAAAGCTATGCGCGCGATGGTGGATATTTTGACGCTGACGGCCACGCCGATTCCCAGAACTTTGCATCTTTCGATGCTGGGTGTGCGGGATATGTCGGTGATTGATACGGCGCCTAAAACACGGTTACCGGTGGAGACTTTTGTGACGCCGTATCATGAAGGGCTGATCGCGCAGGCAGCGCGCAAAGAAATGGAACGCGGCGGACAAATTTATTTTATTCATAACCGCGTTCAGGATATGGAAAAAATTTATCTTCGGCTGAAAAAGATTTTACCCGAAGTTCGTCTGGGGGTCGCTCACGGACAAATGCCGCCGGCGTCGCTGGAAGTGGTGATGAAGCAATTTATGGAGCATAAATTGGACTGTTTGATTGCGACTAATATTGTGGAATCAGGAATTGATATTCCGAACGTGAATACGCTGATCGTTGATCGTGCGGATATGTTTGGCTTGGCAGATTTATATCAATTACGCGGGCGTGTGGGGCGTTTTCATAAGGAAAGGCAGGCCTATGCCTATCTTTTAATACCGCCTCAGGCGGCGATGGGAGAAGAAGCCTCCAAGCGCTTGAAAGCCATTGAGCGGTTTACAGATTTGGGGTCCGGCTTTAAAATTGCCGTCGAAGATTTACAGATTCGCGGGGCCGGAAACTTGCTTGGGCATGAGCAAAGCGGATTCATCCATGCGGTAGGTTTTGATATGTATTGCCGAATGTTGAAACAGGCGATTGAAGAGCAAATCAAAGAAAATAAACGCTAAAAATACTTTTAATGTGAGAGCTAAGAAAAAAATGAAAACAAGACAGGCCCGGGAATTACAAATTATAGATCAGACAAAGAGAGTTATTTTATTTACGGGAATTCTTGGATTTTGTTTTTTGGTTCCGTTTTCATTTGCCAGGCAGGAATTGCTCGACCGGGTTATCGCGGTGGTTAACGATGATGTGATCACGCAAAGTGAAGTAGACGGAATGCTGCGTCCGCTTTATGAAGAATATATGCGCCAATACAGCGGTGAGACGGTGATGAAAATGCTCGCGGAAGCGCAGGAAAAAATTTTAAATCAACTCATAGAAGATCGTTTGGTTTATCAGCAGGCCGTGAAACAAAAAATACAAGCCAGCGAGAATGATATCGAAAAAGAAATGAGTTATTTCCGTCAGCGTTTTGGAACTCAGGCGGACCTTGAAAAAGCTTTAAAAAATGAAAACGCGAGCTTGGCGGATTTGAAAGAGCGTTTGAAAAAGCAAGCATTGATCCGCAAATTACAGGAAAGCGAAGTGCGGTCGAAAGTGATTATTTCGCCTAAAGAACAGGAAGAGTATTATGCGGCACATCAGGCGGATTTTTCGACCAAGGAGCAGGTGAGGATTAAGTCTCTAACCATTAAAAAAAGTGGCGAGGCCCGTGATAAGGGGATTGTCGATGAGGCCGCGCAGGCGCGTCTTAAAGCTTTACGTGATCAGGCGTTGGCCGGAGCGGATTTTGATAAGTTAATCAAAGAAAACTCCGAAGATAAATATTCCGATGATGGCGGAAAAGGAAATTGGATTTTGCGCGGACAGATGATTCCTGCCGTGGATGAAGTCATTTTTAAAATTCCCGAAGGCCAATTAACCGAGATTATTGAAACCCCGATTGGGTATCACGTTTTTAAAGTCGCTGAACATCAAAAAGTGGTTCAAAGAACTTATGAGCAGGTGCGCGAGCAAATTTATGAAATTTTATTCCGCAAAAAAATCGAAGAAAAGTTTTCAGCTTGGATGGAAACTTTGAAAAAGAGCGCTTATATATCCGTGAAGGGCAAAAAAATCTGAGATTTTTGCCTCGGCGCATACACGCGTCCCGCAAAAGTTCTGTTGCTTTTATGACTAAATTAATTGCGATCACAATGGGGGACTCGGGCGGAATCGGGCCTGAGATTTTACTCCAAACGTTAAAGACAAAAAAACGCAAAGAGCGTTTTGTGGTTGTAGGTTCCGGTCAGGCCTTGGAGCTGCTTAGGCGCCTGCGCGGACTTCAGCTTCCCTTTGAATGGGTTTCTTCCCGCTCCGAGCTTCTTGCCGCAAAGAAACAGTTTTTATTTTGGGATGTGGATACTTCGGTTTCCGGAAAAGTCCAGGTCGGAAAGATTTGCAAGACGAACGGCGCGAAAGCTCTGGAAGCGGTTCGAATCGCGGAAAGTCTGGCCCGCGAAGGAATTGTATCCGCGCTGGTCACTGCACCGCTTAATAAAACCGCCGTAAGATTGGTAAGTAAAAAATTTGTCGGGCATACGGAATTTTTGGCAGAACACGCGCGCGTCAAAAAATACGCCATGATGTTTGTGGGAAGCCGATTTTTGGTTGCGCTCGCGACTATTCATGTGCCTCTCAAAAAAGTGGCTTCGGTTTTAACAAAAAATCTAATCGCTGAAAAAATTGAGCTGACAGCAGCTTTTCTCAAAAAGTACCGGTTTTCCAAACAGGAAGTGGCTGTTTGCGCTTTAAATCCGCATGGCCGTGAAACCGGCACCGAAGAAGATAAAATCATTCTTCCGGCAATCGCGGAGGCGCGCCGCAAAGGCTTGAAAGTCAGCGGACCTCATCCGGGTGATAGCGCTTTTTTCGATGCCTATCACGGAAAGTTTGGCGCGGTGCTTGCCATGTATCACGATCAGGCATTAGCGCCGTTTAAAATGATTTCTTTCCGTGACGGGGTGAATGTTACACTGGGATTGCCTTATTTAAGAACTTCACCGGATCACGGAACGGCCTTTGATATCGCTTATACAGGCAAAGCAGATCCGGCGTCATTTCAAAGCGCATTAGAATTAGCCTTACGGCTGGTAAAAACAAAATGATTTCTCAAACGGCATTGCTGCAAAAATACGGAATTAAAGTTAAAGGGGATTTGGGCCAGCATCTTCTGCTGGATCAGAACATTGTCCGGAAAATTGTGGGCGCGTTGAATCCCCAAATCGGACAAACCGCGATTGAAGTTGGGCCCGGGCTGGGCGCGCTTACTTCCGAACTTTTGCGGCATGGGATGAATGTGATTGCGATCGAAAAAGACCCTAAGTTTGTTGAGGTTCTTGAAAAAGAATTGTTGCCCGAGTTTCCGGATAACTTTCATATCATTCATGATGACGCGCTTAAATGTGACTTCAATCAGCTTTGTGAAGGATTGGAGCCCGTTCAGCTTGTCAGCAATCTGCCTTATTACATTACAACACCGCTGCTTTTAAAGTTAATTGAGGCTGCCAAGCCCGCTTTTACTTCCGCTGTGCTGATGATGCAAAAAGAAGTTGCGGAACGTTTAGGCGCGCTTCCGGGTTCTCCCAAATATGGACGGCTTTCCGCGACGGCAGCCGCTGTCGGACGAATGGAAAAACTTTTTTCCGTTTCCAAAGGCTGTTTCACGC
>CAZSVD010000011.1:0-3267 GCA_964610145.1 uncultured bacterium
ACCGGAAGAATACGGTCACGCGCCCATGAACTAATATATTTGCCTGCGACATAAATAAAAACTTTCTGTGCGGGTTTGTTTTCAGAAAACCATCGTTCGAGATTGCTTTTAATATCTTCACTGCTTACAAAAATAATCAAAGGCCGTTTCACATCCATTCTTCGAAAAGCGGAAGTCAAAATGCTGTCTTTCGCCGAATCATACATAACCAACCATGCGGATTGATTGTCGCCTGCGTCATTGACCATGCGTCTTCCGTCTTCGTTCGTTTGCGGCGAAATTTTATTGAGGCGCATGGTATTGGCAAGGCTTGTCGCAACCTGCGATTCAAGCGCTCGTAAAATATCAGCAGCATCGTAAAATTTAGCGTTTTTATTTTCTGGAAACGCAATTGCGGTCAAAGCCCTACCTTTAAAAAATTCATGATGAATACTTTCATCCGCGATTCGGAGAGGGGTCTCAGCATTACGCGGCAAACTCAATACCGCCCGTAGCATTTCAATCAATTCTGCGCGCTGCAAAGTTTCATCCGTTTCGGATGCGTTAAAGAGAATCTGTGCTTCTGAGGCACCTCTTCGCGCCATCCCCAACTTAACAACGCCCGAAGTCACAGATTTGCGCGGTAGACTCAATCCCCGTAAAGCCAAGACTTCATGAGATGGAAAATCCTGAGCTGCACTACGGCGGATTCCCAAAGCGATATTCCAACTCGAATCTGATTTGCGTTTACCAACCCAAATTAACTCTTCAAAGAGATCATTTCCCGGAAAATGATCCTTTGCTTCCCGCAGAAGAAGCCCAAGATCAGAAGCGGGCACATTATTAAATTGCGCAAAACCATTTTTTTCTACGTGCTTAAGCACTGCCTCATTTAAATAGCGCACTTCCGAGCGAGATGGAATTACTTTAAATTCTACTTTTCCCGCTTTGACCAATGGAAGAACGGTCGTTGCCGTTGAAAAGCCCTTAACAAATCTGTATGCCGAACGATCCAATCGTATGGTCATCACCGACATGGGTTTTGCTTCCCGCAATTCCTGTATCCCGGACGGAAACTTTCTCCACCAATTAAATTCTGTTGGATAATTTGCGGCTGCTTTTTTAAGGATCATTCCCGGATCACTGTGATTTCCAGCGATCAGATCATAAGCCAAATCTAGACTTCTCTGTTTTTTTGCCATTTCCATTAAGTCGGCTTCTTGAGCTAAGCCCGTGGAATCTGCTTCAAAATTAACCCCCACCGACTGATAAACCGTATCGATAATTAAATGCTTTTTCGCTTCCCGGCCAACAAGCATATCGTCCATCGCTTCCACAGCGGAATCAGAGTATCCATTTAAAGTTCCGATAATATGATTAAGATAAGCGCTGTTATTTTGCTGAAATAAAACAGCGAGTCTTTTTCCAACCTGATCCGCTAAAGAACGAACAGCCTCAAGATCATCATTCAGCCGCGAAGCTTGTCGCGCTTGATCTTCCGTCAAAAGGCCCCATTTTTTAAGGCCATCTGCTTTTTTTAATAGAACTTTTTTAAATTCGCGCAAATCAAATAACGCGGGACCCGCGGCATGCAGATAAATAGATTCTTGTTTAAAAATTCTCTGCAACTCTGATAAAAACACAGACGGCGCGGGCTCAAAATAATGCATTTTGATATACGTGGGCTGTAAGCCAAGCAAAGTCAAAAGAAACGTCGTTTCCAGCATCGCGGATTGCGCCTTGGAGTTTATTTGAGAATAAATCTCTTTTAAAACCAAGGCTCGTCGAACAACCCGTCTCAGGCTCGACATGTCTCCTTCAAAATAAGCTGAGAGATCACCATTTTCCCCCGCAATGGGATGGTCGCCGGAAAGCAGCTGATCAACGCTTTCATCCGCTTTGCGTTCAGACTCATGGCTTTGCTCTGTTTCTTGAATACGGTTAATCTGAACAAAAGCATCATCGGCAAGCCATGACGCAAGCGAATTTCCTAATCCTTTAATTCCAAGGCCCTGAACCCATCTTTTGAACACTTTCACATCATCAAAACTTTGCTCCCCTAACGCTTCGCGCACCTGCGCTAAAATAACTGCGGGATCTTTTTGATTTTGACGTATGCTCGCGCCAACGCGTCCCGTTTCAAGCGCTGCCCAGTCTATTTGATCCTGCGAGCGCATTTCCGAACGACTCAAACGAATTTCTCGTCCCGCGTCACGCACGGCCTGGATCATCGAATCCATTTCTTCGGGATGATTAATTTCAAAAAGCCGTGTGTCTTTATCCAATCCGGCGGAATCAATACCTCTCGCAAAAAGAGCCACATTCCCTGTTTGATTTCCGCCTTGTTTTCTCCAGTTTAAAAATTCAGCTTCTGTTTTAAACTTATAAACACCCACGCCCGGAAAATTCCGTCCGAATTGCAGCCACATCTTTTTCGCGACATCATCATCCGGATTAATAACAGCCAAATACTGAAACCCGGGCTTTGCGGCTTCATTTTCAATGAAAATTTTACTGCGATCATCTTTGCTGAGCAGAGTTCGGTAATCAACCCAGCGAATATCGCCGGCTGATTCATAAGGCTTCAGCGTCTTAAAAAAATCACCTTCCAGTTTTCCTGCCGCGGGAAGCTGTTTTAAAAGACTGCTCTTAATCAATGCCACACCGAAATGCACATGCGGCGCCACAGGGGATTTTTCTTTGCTTGCCGCGATTTTTCCGATTGTTCCTCCGGCCGAAGTTCGCCAACCAATAACCACATTTGGATCCAAATCAAGGTGCATATAAAAACTCATCAGCGTGTAAGTCTCATTGCCTAATTCGATTTCAATCGGATGTTTAAAGGCCGCCGTTTGCCGCATATTGTCATTAAAAATCCAATAAGCTTCGCTGTCCGGGAAAAATGCCGGAATACTTGTGCCGACAGGTATCGTGCGCCGATGCTGCTCAGGATCTTCCAAAGAAACAAGGTCGTTAGATTCATGCCGGTTACCCGCAAACGACTCTTCGCGCGTGCGCCCTTGCCCCCAAAAAGTATTTTCATCTCCATAGCCCATGCCGCGTCCGATGATGAATTTTTCATCGCGACCCAGCGCTTTTAGAATCCGTTTAAGTCCTCGTCCCAACATAGGCGCATCAAGCTGCGCACGAAGTAATTTTTTTGAAACCTCATCATGCTCTTTTTGAGACAAAAGATAGGCTGGTAAATTTGCTTCGCGCACTTCAGAACGAGCCGAATCTTTTCCTGTTTTATTCTGCGAAGCTCGCTTTGAAAAATGAAGCTGATAG
>CAZSVD010000012.1:0-6866 GCA_964610145.1 uncultured bacterium
GTATGCGCGTTTTGAATATGCAAAATCATCTTGGGATTCGGTCTCGCGGGCGCTTCCCAAAACTCATCCACGCTCGCAAGCTCGGCGGGAATATTGATTTGAATCAATTTCGGAGTTTCTGTGCGTGCGGAAATATCTAAACCCATGCGCACGTCAGCGAAGCATGTATTCACTGTAAAAAACAAACACACCAAGATTGAGACTGACTTTTTAAACCAGTGATTCATCAATACAAATTCCTTCGGACAGG
This sequence comes from uncultured bacterium, assembly GCA_964610145.1. Lineage (GTDB taxonomy): Bacteria > Omnitrophota > Omnitrophia > Omnitrophales > Aquincolibacteriaceae > Multiplicimicrobium. The sequence continues at coordinate 251 of CAZSVD010000012.1, forward strand.
GCTTTCCTGTCTTATACTGTTTCCTTAAAAAAATATAACCTAAGGATTTATTAAAACAAATTAAAAATTCTAAAATGCTATATTTTGATAGTTGTTGATACTTAAATCTGACGGTTTTATGTCAATTCCGCACAAATCGGTCAAATCTTGTGGTTTTTATCCGATTTAAACATCATGGGTTATAAAAGAAAGACATCTTCTTTTGAAAGGGTCTAGGGCTGATCTTTTCCTAAAATTTACCGAATGACTACTCGGGTTATTTTAAACTGCTGTCGATATGAGATAACGAAAACAGAAAAGATCGGGACAGTCGCTTTTTTTGAATCGCAGAGCTCTTATAAAGGATAAGGAGTCTTTATGATCGATCTCAAATGGCTGAATGATTTAATTCTGATGAGCGGTGCAACGCAGCTTTCACTTCCCAAGAAAACACTTTGCTGCATCGATCCAGACGGCGAAGAATAAAATCAGAAATGCGGGTGCCGTTTTCTGGCTTTTCGGGAACGGCGGGCGGGCTTTTTACGAAATGGTTTTCCGGTTTGCGGCGGAGTCCATTTACGCCGTAAAGTATTTTTAGGCTCCGTGGTATACGGAATAAACTGATGGAGCTTCGTAACCACGCTTTCAAGCTCAGGAGTTAACGGCGCTTCGACTTTAAGCTGTGCTCCGGTTACAGGATGTTCAAATGCCAAGCTCGACGCGTGCAAAAAAAGCCGTTTTAATCCCATCAGCTTTTGCAGTGACCTATTCCATTTAAAATCACCGTACAATTTATCGCCCGCAACGGGATGACCATGCGAAGCGCATTGAATTCGAATTTGATGCAGTTTTCCGGTAACAAGCTTCACCGAAAGCAAACTCATGCGCGAAGCCTCAAAATAATGTTCAACGCTATAACTTAGAAGCGCGTTCATCGGCCCATCTTTTTGAACACTCGCGCGGCGCATGCGGTTATGCCGGCGCACACCGATATGATCGAGCCATTTCCCCTGCGGCGGCGAAACACGTCCGCCCCCAACAAGCACACGATAAATTTTCTGCAAAGAATGCTTTTCAAAAATAAGACGGAGCTTTGTCGCAACCGCCGCAGATTTTGCGGCCAGCAAAACGCCCGAAGCTTCCTGATCCAGACGATGCAAAAGCCAAATCACTCCTTTGGGAGTTTCAAACGTGCGCTGATCAAAATCATAATGCCCAAGAAATGCCGCGCGGCCGGTTTGTCCATCGAGCTTCTTTTTCTCATTGAGCGGATTCGGATGTGAAAGCACGCCGGAAGGCTTATTAATCAAAACCAGATGATCATCTTCGTAGATAATCGGAAATTCAGTATAAAGCGGATTAGCCATGTTGTTATTCTATCAGAAAAAACAAAGCCTCGGGACTTACGCCCCGAGGCTTTACTTGCGAATCGTCTCGCTTAGGTTTAGCGTTCGTTTCTCTTGCGCTCGTTCTCGTCGAGATAGCGTTTACGAAGACGAATATTCTTCGGCGTAATCTCAACAAGTTCGTCGTCGGCAATAAATTCCAACGCGAAATCAAGCGTCATTTCGCGGGGCGGAATCAGCTGAATCGCTTCATCGGCGCCGGAAGAACGCATATTGGTTAATTTCTTTTCGCGGTTGGCATTCACAATCAAATCATTGCCCTTATTGTTTACGCCCACAATCATACCGGTATACATGTCTTCACCGACGCGCACGAAAATTTCACCGCGTTCTTGCAAGCCCCAAAGACCATACGCCACGGCTTTCGCGTTATTTTGAGAAATCAAAACCGCCACTTGGCGTTTTTCGATTTCACCGCGAAAAGGTTCGTAATCGTGAAAGATTTGATTCAAAATTGCGGTACCGCGAGTGAGCTGAAGAAGTTCACTGCGCAATCCGATCAAAGCACGCGAAGGAATCAAATAATCCAGACGGACCGTTCCCACCGAACTGTTAATCATCGATTTAAGTTCGGCCTTGCGTCCGCCGAGACGTTCGATGACGGTTCCCTGAAACTCAGGATCGACTTCAATAACCAACTCTTCAATCGGTTCCATCTTCACTCCGTCCACATCCTTAAAAATAACCTGCGGACGCGAAACTTCGAGTTCATAACCTTCACGGCGCATCATTTCGATCAAAATCGCCAAATGCAATTCGCCGCGGCCCGAAACCTTGAAACGATCTTCATTGGGAACCTGTTCCACTTTGATACCAACATTGACTTTCGCTTCATGCTCAAGACGTTCACGGATATGACGCGAGGTCAAAAATTTTCCGCCGTCTTTTCCGGCAAGCGGACTTGTATTATGCGAAAAAAACATCGAAATCGTCGGTTCATCGATGTGAATCGCGGGTAATGCTTCCGGTTTATCGGGCGACGTGATCGTATCAGCAACACGCACGTCACCGGCTCCGGCAATGTGCACGATGTCACCGGCAAGCGCTTCCTGCGCTTCAACCTTAGGAAGACCTTTATGCTTTAAAATCTTTGTGACTTTTCCGCGTTCCGTTCCGCCCGCGCGCTTCACCAGAACTACCGGATCACCCACTTTAATTTTTCCGGAAAACACACGGCCAATCGCAACGTGACCGACATAAGAATCATAAGAAAGCATGGTTACAAGCATTTGAAACGGCGCATCCACGTCCGCGACCGGCGGAAGCACGCGATGCATAATCGTTTCGAGCAAAGGCGTCATGTCTTTGGATTCATCTTCCAAATTCATCTTTGCCCAACCTTCTTTTCCGGACGCATAAACAATCGGAAAATCAAGCTGCTCAGGCGTCGCGTTTAATTCGCAAAAAAGATCGAACGCCATATTTTCAACTTCTTTGGGACGAGCGTTCGGGCGATCCACTTTATTGACCACGAGAATCGGCTTCAAATGAAGTTCCAATGATTTGCGCAAAACGAATTTTGTTTGCGGCATCGGACCGTCAAATGCGTCAACCAAGAGAAGCACGCCGTCGACCATGCGCAAAATACGTTCAACTTCACTGCCAAAGTCGGCGTGACCGGGAGTATCCACAATGTTGAAAGTGATTCCCTTGTAATTGAGCGACGCATTTTTTGAAAAAATGGTAATTCCGCGCTCACGTTCAAGCGGATTAAAATCCATGACGGTTTCTTCGCCTTCTTTAAATTCGTAGGCTCCGCCCGCTTTAAGCAAAGCATCCACCAGAGTCGTTTTGCCATGGTCAACGTGCGCTACGATCGCGAAATTTCGAACATCCTGTCTTCTCTTTTGAATCGTCATCTGTATCCTTTTTAGCTCAAATCTTCAAATCAACCGCGCGATGGCGACAGTGATCGAGAGCAAATATAACTCCATTAAAGTCGCGAATTATACAGCACCCGCAAGCGAGAACCAAGAGCCAAGTTCAATCCTATAAATTTTTTAATAGAAACAATATTGTTAGTTTTTGCTCCTTGAAATACGTCCGATAATAAACGAACTTCTAATTAGGAAGCATTCGCAGTTCTATTCAGAATTGCGGAATCCGCGGGGGCGGATTCAACTAAAAGGATGATGCTATGACACCGAATTTAGATACGAGTCATCGTCTGATTCGACTGGTTCTCGGAGCGGTTCTGGCCCTGGTTCAATATAAGCTCAATGTTCATGTGGGGCTCTATATTCTGGCCGGGATTCTGGGACTGACGGGAATTTTTGGGTTTTGTCCGGTGTTTGCTCTTTTTAAAAAGAGCTAAAAAAACACTCGAACTCGAGACAAAAAAAAATCCGGAAGCAGTTTCCCGCTTCCGGATTTTTTATCATCACTTACTTTAGCTTGTAACCACAAGCCGAATATCTGCGGGTAAACGTCGCGCGAGTGTACGGAAAACTTCTCCGCGCAACATATTCACAAGCGCGCTTTTTTTGGTTGCTCCGATCAAAACTGTTTTAACTTCCAAAGCTTTAGCCGCCGCCGCGATCAAACGTCCCGGATCGGGACCCATTTGCCAAATCGGAACTGCCGTAATACCCCTTTTTTCTAACTCACGCTGAGATTGCAATAAAATCGAAAGTGATTCCCTCGAAGGTTCCACTTCCTCGATCAAAACTTCGGTCGCGGGAGCTTCTTCAACATAAGCTAAATAAACTGTATTTTCCTGCAAGGCTTTGGCACGCAAAGCGACTTCTTCCAACAAATTCACATTTAAATATTTAAGCGCGAGCAATGTTGATCCGCGATACAAGCTTTCGAGCTCGACCGCTTCCTGTACCGTCAAAACGTTGGCGACATCTTCGTCCATCTGAGCGGAAAGCGGCGGAGCGGTAACAACTTTAGCAATTTGCCGCAGAGCCAATCCGCCGCCTAAAATCGTCAACACGAAAAGAAGCGCGTGGATTTTTTGGACACAAATGGTGATCTCCACAATCACCAGCACCGACGCTGAAACAAGCAGCAAGCCTCGTTCCCAGGGTTTGATGTCGAGCTTAAAGTTCGTCGCGCAGGTAATTAAATTAAGGCTGATGGCTCCCACGACACCGACCGCGTAAAGTGAAGCCAAGCCCACCATGTCGTGTTCAAACAATAAAACTAAAATCGGAATGCTTACCGCGACACACAAAGGCAACCACGGCATACCAAATCGATTTAACTTTGAAAAAATGGACGGAAGCTCGCGGTCTTTTGCGAGCGAAAATTGAATATTCACAAGCGCGGTCACCGCAGTATTTGCGGCGGAAAGAAGTAAAAGTCCGAAAACAACGGCAATCACATATCCGTACCAATTTCCGATGTAATGCTCCGCCAAAACGCGCAACATGTCTTCCGTGTGCTCACCGGGAATTAAATTAGGAATCGCATTCATCGCCACGCCAAGCAAGAAAGTAATCAGCGAAACTTCAAGCAAAACCGGCCAAATTGCTTTGCGCGCGGTTTTCTCGACCGGCTTCACCATGATACCGGTCATATTGGCAACAGCTTCAACACCGGAAAGCGCTAAAACAATTCCGACAAAAGTGCTCCAATTTTTGGGCAAATCATGCGAGGGCATTTGAAGATGGACATTTCCGAGATGCGGAACAGTCGATAAAAAAAGAAACACTGCCGCAAGAGAAGCCAAAATTGCGATAAATCCCGCCGCGGAACTGGCTTTGCCCGGACCAAACAAATTGGTAATTCCAATTAACGCGATGGCACCAATGGCCCAAATTTCAGGATAAGGCACATTGAAATAATGAAAAGCATCCAAAGCGGAAAGTGACGCGGTAACGACATAATCGGCAACAAGCAACAAGGCTCCGACCATGGCCAAAACTTGGGAGCGGCTTTTAACCGCGGAATAAACTCCCCCGCCATCCGGGAAAAGTTTACAAATAATCATGTAGCAAATACCGACCACCGCGGTCAAAGCTGACATAATTCCGAGAAAAAACCAGGATGCGTGGCCGGAGAGCGCAAATGCAATACCGAGAACGTAAGCTTTGCTTGTTCCCCAATCACCGTAGAGTAGCGCGCCTGCCTGATACCACTTTAAGTCGCGCGGTCTGTCGACGCGCTTTAACATGAGCTTCATATGGGGTGTCAATATAACAGAATGGCCCACTAAATCAATATATGCCTATTCAGCACTCAGGAATCGGATAAACATGAGAGAAAACGGACGGATCAAATTTTATGCTTTCTTTTACGGCAACGAACCATTGCCTTTGTAAAACTTCGGAGACTGCGCGGGATCATTCGCCTTTTGCGGGATAATTTTTGAAAAAGAATCTTCTGCTGAACTTCTTCCTTAACCTTTTCATCGCTGATTCGCCCCATTTCCGAGTCATTTTTAACTTCTCCGGGGTGTTCTTCGTGGCATGAATAAAACCCACGACGAAAACAAGCGGCATCCGAAATGATTTCTAGCTTCAAGAAAAACTCTCCTCAAAATCAAGCGCACTCACCCGCCCGCTATCCCCCGGGGGAAGGGGGTTGGGGAACAGAAGAACAGGTGAGGCGCTTAAGTGATTACGCCGATGTCTGAGTTGCCATTACCGCATCATAAAGCTGGTTGATCCAAACCGAGATTTGAATAAAACGCATACCGACCAAATTTAATTTCTTCGGCTGACCTAATATCAAAACGTGACCTGCGGCCATCGGCGCGGAAAGCAACAGCATTTCATCATCCGCTTGTGACGGCTGTTTAGGTGTTTCAACCTGAATCACCGCGGAAGGATCAAAGCTTTCACCAACATACTCACGCATCCATAATTCAGACGAAGCAGCCGAAATCTGAATACTAAAAACACCGCGTCTGATTTCTGCCGCTAACTCACGTGAATATTGCGCATGGTCAACGGAAGTTTCAGAGGGCGCGCGCAACACCACCCGTGCCCCCGCCGGCAACCGTGAAATAAATTTACGTATCCACTGCGCGTCATAAGGACGCTCAAGAACCACAAGTCCCTGATCGGAAACTTCATTCCCCAAAAGCGAGGCCGACGCTTCATGCAATTTTTGCTTCGGGAAAGCAAGTAATACCCGGATTTCACTGCGAAATTTATCTGCAGCCATACCTGCGCGCGTAGCATCCTGAGGCTGTAATCCCTCAGGAACTCACCCGCGGATTTGCGAACGGCGAGAGAGCACTTTTTGAGCGACTGCATCGCCTAATTCGCGCGGATATCCGA
>CAZSVD010000013.1:0-3337 GCA_964610145.1 uncultured bacterium
TCGAATAATCGCAGCGGTGTGATTCAAGTAGATTATAAACCGTCCGCTCCTTATGTTACCTCCGATGGTGCTCTGATTCTTCCTGTTGAAATGTTAAGAGGAAATGATTCCAAAAAGCCGGTTGATATTATTGAATCTTCCTTTGACCGACCGACTATGGCTTTTGCCGTGGAAAGCGTTCTTGTTAAGGGACAGCTTCCTAAAAACGCACGAGTTGTTACTTTTACGGGAACAACTTACGCCAATGAATACAAAATTCCTAAAGGTAAAGATAGCGATGATTTTTATATTGATACTTATGCTGGAACCAAATACTTGCTGAAAGACGCAACTGGAAGAGTCGTTGGAGCAAAATTTTATCCAGATAGAACAGCTTCAGGGAAAGCAGTGCCACTTGCGCCGGGAAAAATGTTTGGGACCTTGGCATTTGAGCCTGGCCGCGGAGTTAAATCAGGCGATAAGTTGATTATCTTGAATCAGGCGGGACAGCCGGTCGGCGCTTTTGAATTTAGCGATCAAATTGGGGTTGCAGGGCAGCCGAACCAAGATAAGTATGCTGGTGGAGCTGATGTTTTTGCGGATGTTTACATGCCTTCAGCTGTTTGGGCAGTTGATGAATCTGGCTTCAGGCACTTTAATTCAAATATGAGACGGTTAACGGCTATTCTTGTTCCAAGCGATAACCGTTCGGTTGATATTGGGCGTCCTGTAGCACCAAATGTGGTTGACAAAGTTGTTTCATTCGTTAGAACTTCACCGTCAGAGACTATTAAACCTGCGGTAGTTACGACAACAGCAACAGCTAGTTCTGTAGTAGGTTCGACAGAAAGCTCGGTTACCACATTTCTCGGTAAGCGCGCTGAAGTTCCTCTATACGCATCGCTAACCGCAAGTGATTATGAGCGCATGGGAATTTCTACGGACTCAACGACTTTTGAGTTTAAGGGGCCGATGAGCTTCGTTAAGCTTGTCGGTGGCACTTATGAAAAAGCCTTGTCTGATTTTCCTCCCGTTTCCGTTCTTCCCGCAAAAGAAGGTGAGTATATCTGGAGAGCTTTACATTATGTTCGTTTGAATGATGCCGGTGATTCGGTAATCCAGGATAATTTGCCTCTCGATAAAGAAGTAGCGGATGAAAGACAGAGCCGGGTTAACACTCTGATGTCGGTTCATAAGGTTGTAAGGAACTCCCGAGGACAACTAGTTGAACAACCCGTGAGTGTTGAAGGGAAAGATTTGGTGGCGGTTCCTGTTGATGTGTATCGTCAGCTTGCAAGTCAGAACAAAGATAAGGGCGGTGCTTATGTTCTGCAGCAGCGAGCGCCTAATTCAGTCCTTAGAGAGCCAGCTATTTCAGGAGTAGTCGGTGGCGCTGCGGTTGTAACAGAAGGGGCTGCGAAATCACTTTTACCCGGAACGAAAGAAGTTGCGGCCGGAAAAATTGAGCCGATGGGAAAACTTCCGGGTTCTGTGCATGACATCTTATATAACGTCAGGTTTGCAAGTCCGGATGACCGCGTTATGGCTAAAACAGCTGCGGCTCAGGCGCAGCTTGATCGTGACTTTAAGAAGTTTGACTTTTTTGTAAATGCAAATGGTCTCGTCAGTGTTGAGAACGCAGGTGGGCTCGCACCTGATTTTATGTTAGGCGTAAGCGCCGGACTTCGAGTTACGAGTGATTCAGGAAAAGCAGACCTCATGAATGCGGCGAATGCTCGCTTTGGAGATTTAAATACAAAGGCGGAAGTTCAAAAAACATTTGAAGCTAAAATCTTCCATCTTTTACAAATTGCCGTTTTGAATGAGCAAATTCACATTATTGATAGCGCATCGCAAATGAATCGTGCGATTCAAGAAAAACAGGGGAGTTTGAGAACTCGTGGCGCAACCAATGTGGTTCCTTCAACTCAGCGTGAAATTAGCGAAGACAAGCTCAAAATTGAGCGTGCAGCTCTCGAGCGCGAAATCCGCCGCCATGCGATTGATTTGGCTTATTTGACGGGGCGATCTGCCGCAACGGTTGATCGAGATTCCGGATTTGTTGATTTTCTAAAAGGGATCAATTTTAACAGTGTAAGAAAAGAGTTATTAGCTAATAGCTCCAAATTGAATGCTGAACGGGTTAATGTTTATGCGGAACGATTACTTGCTTATGTGAACACGCTCAAAGCACAACGCAGTGATTTACCGGGATTTGATTGGAGCTTAACTGCGCCTGAAATCAATATCTCGACTTCTTCACAAGCGCCTTTGGTGGTTCGTCTTAACTTGTTGAGTTTTGATTTTGAATGGACTTATGGAAAATGGAAGGCAGAAGCTTTGGTGCGTGCAAGAGAAACAAGCGGTAAGGTTCAGGTAATGGCTGAGCTTGGACAGTTTGCTCATGAAGGCCGGATGCAATATCAGCGTTTGCAGTCGGAAATTTCACATTATGAGCATCTAAAAGTTGAAGCGGAAAATAAATTAAAAGTGTTGCGCGCCATGCTCGAGACAGTCGATCCTGTCGGTACCCGTTCAACAGGACCCGTTGCAGCTCAAGAAAACTATACTCGGACATTACTTGAAATTTCTGCGGCATCTGGAATTATCGAAGAACTTCGCGCATCCGCTGACCGTTACGTCCGAACGATTCAGCAGATTGACAGACAGAAGGACGGCTTTTTAAAAGATAATGCTCAGCTTGCAAGAGAGATGGGCTACGATCTAAATAAACGAACCGGCACGCGTCCGATTGCGGATTTAAACAGGGATTTTGACGCAATGAGCACGGAAATGGATTGGCTGCTCGGACTTACGAATACATCTTCCCCGGACGCTGTCGCCGGAGCGTTGGTTCAAAATTCGCCGGTTAGTGTTGCCGCTGATTATGCTTCCCGCCAGCAGTCACTTGATCACGTTTATGCTCTTCGCGGAGTCGTTTTTGGCTATGTGCGTTTGGGTGTGGAGCTAGGAATTGACCAAAACGGGATCAGCTCAAAGCCGTCAGGGGCCGGTCTCGGAGCCAAAGTTTTTGTTTATGAAGCGGCGTCTAAAGCGCAAGCGATGTCAACCGCCTCCGCGCAGGAAGTCGCCAATTTGCAAATGCGAAGCGCTATTATTGATCACAGTGGGCGTATTAAACAGATTTTGCTTGAAGCAAAGACTCAAAAGTAAATTATAAGCCTGCGTGAACAATCCGTTGCTAAGTCTCAAGCTGCGCTTCAACTTGCAATTCAGGCAGCTGAAGGTCGTGCCAAAGAATTGGCACCGGGTCAAGAAGGACTTGAATTTCAATCGGATGTTGCGATCAAAAGCGCAAGAACGTCTTTAGCCGAGTCACAAACTAACCTTGATGCTG
>CAZSVD010000014.1:0-11744 GCA_964610145.1 uncultured bacterium
CCGTCAGACAAGCGATAACTGCGGGTTTTATCTTCTGTTTGCCAAGAATAGTAAACACGATCACCGGACGTTACTTTTTCAAATTCAGCAGACGCTGGGGATGCCGCCAAAGCTGCTGTGGCAGACGCCTTATCTTCAAAACTCCAACCGCTGATCGCAGATTCGACCATTGCACGATTTAAGGTCTCAGAAACAGAATATTGGAATGTCTTCAAGATATCGGATGAATCTCCAACCGGACGGCTTCCTTCGAGTAAGTTATAATGCTTTGATTTATCGAGAGATTCCCAGCTAAATGTTGTATCTCGCCCTGTTTGATTCATTGTAAATCGAACTTTTTGACCTTCGGAAGAATTGAGCATTGCCTTCAGGCTCGCAAGCTGAGCGGGGTCATCAAAATAAGCAAGTCCTGAAGCCGAACGCGCGGCAACATAAGCGTCATAATTTTCTGAATCACTAGGCAAATTAAGATCCAGTAACATCTTGGAACGTGTTACTTCAGCAGATTGATTAAAATGCCATGACCAGCTCTTGCTAAAATCACTATCACCGGCTCCGGTCTTCGCTTGAATAAATGAAAGCGACAATGAGTAGTTGAGATGATGAGCCTTATCACGCCACGAAAGATTAATCGAACCGTCAGCCGACTTAATAAGAGTAACACTGTCCGGATCGGCGTTTGACTTGGCTAACGCAAGAAGATCCGCCGCATCCTTATCCAAAGCTACAGCTGAGGTATTTGATGCATATATCTCACTTAAACGATCCAATGAAATCGTTCGCGATTGATCATATCGTGCTTGTTTAACAAGCTGGCCAGCAACAACTTTTTCAGTAAAAATAATTTGATGCTGGGTCTTATCCCATTCAAAACTATACGACTTTCCGTTTCCATTTTGAGATTCATTTACTTCAAGCGCTTGGCTTCCGATCTTACTCATGAGAGCTTGAAGCGCAGCCCGCTCATCGGCTTTCAGTGACGGATCCGCGATCACCGAAGCCAAATCTTCTTTTTTGATTTGCCGGCGAATCGAAAAGTTATAGGTATCAAGAGTCACCCAATTTCCATCCGCGTCCAATTGCTCAACCGTATCCTGGTTCATCGAGTAGGAACGTCCGTCAGCGCCGTCAAAGGAAAGAAATTTTTGCCGGCTGCTTGTTGTCAAAATAAAATTGGTCGTCGGCTTAATTTGCGATTGTGAAGCCACCCAGAGAGTTTTATCATTTCCGTCCAGGTGGGACGCAAAATCGTCGATATATTTTTGTGTCACTGCACGCTGTGTACTGAATCCCCAACGCGCGGTCTCTTCCACAACTCCGCCGGAAATCTCACGGCTTTCTTTATTTGAGCTGATTATATAAGTGTTTTGCTTTGATGAATCCGTCCAACGCATCGAAAGAGATCCATCCTGACGTGTCGAAAGCGTAAACACTGTTTTCGAAGTCGCTGCCTGAATCGCTTTGTCATAAAGAACTTGATCTTCTGGCTCAAGCTTAATCGCGAGCGACGCGGCATAAATTTCAACTGCGCGAGCTTTTGTCACAGAAGAAGATTCATCGTAACTCCACTTATTGGAAATCAAATCATGAGAAGCTCGGTACGACACCCCGTTCAAATCAAACGAAAGAGTTTCGGAGTCGCCGGATGTGGTTTTGAAGAAATCAGCTTGATAAAAAGTTTTCCCGTTTTCCGTTTTCTTCACAGATTCCATCGCAGCACGCATCTTCTGCTTCTCAGCATCGGTTAACGACGAGCCGTCGATCATTGCCAAAAAGTCGGCAACGCTAATCGATTTACGTGAAGAAAAACTAAAAACAAGATGACTCATCCAAACTTCCTGACCATCTTTGATTCCATCAAACTGCTGCGCCGTCGTTTGACTTAACGTATAAGTCGTGCCATCTAATCCTTCAAAACTAACACTCTCGTCTTCCCCTGAAAGAGTGCGGGTATAAATAGTCTGCGCGTCCACGTTATTCTGAATACTGTTCCAACTCTCAGCGTCCTTACCTGTCAGTTTCTGCGCAAACTTGGCCGCGTATCCGGCCACAACATGTTCCTGAATACTGAAATTCCATTTATAGCTTTGCACAAGAACATTGCCGGCGTCGAAAACTCTCTCTAAATTTAATCCTAAATTATAAGTTTTTTTCTCATCCAAACTGGTCCATCTCAAACTCTTTCCTTCTTCGCCACGATCGGTCAGCGTGTAAGTAGTCCCAAGTTCAAGATCGGCGATCGCAGCCGCATAGCGCCCTGCGTCCGGTTCTTCCAAACGGGGGTTTGAATCGGCATAAACCTGTTCAGCCCGGGCTCTCGTCACATTCCGGTCATTTTCGAAGCTAACATTACCGCTTTTTAAGCTTTCACTGACGCGATAAGTAACACCATTCTTCGTAAAACTAAGAGACAGGCTGTCAACCCCTTTAACTTCCGTAAAATCAACCCGAGTGTCAGTGCTCACCTGATCAAGCGCAGCGCGAAGTTTCGTCTTTTCATCATCCGTGAGTCGGTTACTTGTCAACCAACCGCGCATAACAGACTCGGTCACCTGACGTCTCTCACTAAAGCTTAACTTTGTCTGCGGAATATCATGTCCATTTGCGTCTTGCGCAAAATTTCCATTTTCATCTTTAACAAAAACCTGCTCTACAGTAACGGAATAACCCACACCCTTATAACCGAAACTAATTGTTTTTCCGGTGCCGACCTGAGGTTCAAAAAAGCCTCCTTTTCCGCTTAAACTGCCAAGAACTTCTCTCAGGCGGGATTTTTCGGCAGCCGACAACTGCGGATCATTCAAGTAAGCATCCATTTCAGCGCGTGACATTTCACGACGTGCACTGAATGACGTGATTATCTCTTCACCCATCACACCATTAAGGCCCTCCACTTTTCGCTTCTCGCGGCCTAAAGTAAAAGTCCAGCTTTTACCGGTTTTTGAGTCAAAACTAATCGTATCTGATTCGCCTGATTGCGTGCGCGTAAATTGAGTATCGCTATCAACGTGCTCGGCAACCACGGCATTGAATTGGGTTTTATACTCAGGCTTAACAAGATTAGCTGCCCATTCTTCCGCAAGAGCACGCGTAACACGAGCCGAAACACTCATATTCCACTTATACTTATCAATCGCGACATTGTTTTCGTCATACACAATTTCATGTCCAAGACTTAATGTATAACTATGCTGGCGGCTCACCCCATCCCAACGAATACTTAAACCCTCAACGCCACGATCAACCATAGTAAAAATCGTGCGGCTATCTGTATCCGCGATAGCCGCAAGATAACGGTCGATATCCTCTTCCTTCGCATCACCCGCAATGCCGTCGAGCTTCACAACAGCCTGAGCACGATACTTGTCTGAAGCATAGAGCTCATTAAAACGCGCTTTAGTGACATTTCGGCTTTCTTCATAACTCAATTTTCCACTCTTCAAATTTTCACTGATCCGGTAAGTTACGCCGTCCTTTTCGAAACTAATCGAACGGCTATCCCCGCTTATAACCTCCACATAATCTACTTTTCCATTAACAGCAGACAACGCGGCGCGCAATTTAGCAGCATCGTCCTCTTCAAGTTTACCGCTATTGAGTAAGGCCTCAACTTCGGAGCGAGATGTCTCTTTGCGGGTACTGAGCGTAATAACTTCTTCCTCAAACCATTGGTCCCCAACATCTTGCTTCCAAACTTTTGACTTGGCGAGCGTATAAGTTGTTCCATCCAGACCTTCAAAACTGACACTCTCATCTTTACCTGAAATAGTCCGCGTATAAATAGTCTGTGCGTCTACATTTCCTGCGACCGCTTTCCAACTTTCGGCATCCTTGCCCGTCAGCTGCGCGGCAAAATTATCCGCATAAGCCGCGACTACATGCTCCTGCACACTGAAGCTCCATTTAAAACTTTGCTTAAGAACATTCCCAACATCAAAGACTTTTTCCAAATTAAGTCCAAGAACGTAAGTTTTCTTTTCATCCAAACTGGTCCAACGCAAACTTTTGCCCTCTTCGCCACGGTCAGTCAGCGTATAAACTCCGCCGACTTCCAAATCAGCGATCGCAGCCGCATAGCGGCTGGCATCCGGTTCTTCTAAACGCGGATTCGCATCAGCATACACTTGTTCCGCGCGGGCTTTAGTGACATTGCGATCGTTTTCAAAACTAACATTTCCGCTTTTAAGATTTTGACTGACGCGATAGGTCACGCCATTTTTTGAGAAACTAAGAGATAAACTATCAACCCCTTTCGTTTCGGTGAAATCAACCCGCGCGTCATTACCCACCTGATCGAGCGCCGCTTGCAGCTTACTCTTCTCGTCATCAGTTAAGCTATCTCCTGTTAACCAACCGCGCATGACCGCTTCGCTCACCTGACGCCGCTCACTCCAACTCATCTTGGTTTGTTTAACATCGACACCAGCCGCATTTTTAACCCAAACTTCTTCCACACTGACCGAATAAGTTACACCCTTATAATCAAAACTTATGGTCTTTCCATTTCCAACCTGAGATTCAAAAAAATCCACTTTTCCGCTTAAACCTCCCAATACTTCCGTCAAACGGGCTCTCTCTGCGGTAGATAATTGTTGGTTTGTTAAATAGGCGTCAATTTCAGCACGCGACATTTCGCGGCGCGAGCTAAAGGTTGTTATTAATTCATCAGTCATGACGCCATCCACCCCTTCGACCTGGCGTTTTTCGCGACCCAAAGTGAATGTCCAACTTTCACCTGTTTTCGAATCAAAGGTAATCGTATCGGATTCTCCCGCTTGAGTTCTGGTAAACTGCGTATCGGCATCGACGTGCTCAGCAACAACTGCGTTGAACTGATCAAGATATTCTTGCTTCACCAAACCGAGAGCCCATTGCTCCGCTAAATCGCGTGTAACTCTTTCCGAAACACTCATGCTCCACTTGTATTTATCAACGCCAACGTTATCTGTTCCATAAACAATTTCATGTCCCAAATTTAAACTGTAGTTATGCTGTTTATTAACACCTTCCCAGCGAATACTGAATCCTTCAATTCCGCGATCAACCATTGTAAATACAGTGCGAGTATCCGTATCGGCAATCGCTGCGGTATAGCGGTCGATATCCTCATCTTTCGAATCTCCCAAAACACCCTCGAGACCAATCACGGTCTGTGAATTGTATTTATTCGCTCCGTAAAGCTCATTAAATCTTGCTTTGGTAATGTTCCGGCTCTCTTCATAACTTAGTTTACCGCTCTTTAAATTTTCAGTAATTCGATAGGAGACCCCGTCCTTTTCAAAACTAATTGACCGATTATCACCGCTGACGATCTCAATATAATCCACTTTCCCGCTCGCAGCAGCTAAAGCAGCACGCAATTTAGCCGCATCCTCTGCTTCCAATTTACCGCTATTCAGCAAAGCTTCAACATCTGCACGAGATGAATCTCTGCGGATACTTAAGGAAACAATTTCTTCTTCAAACCAATCGGGTTCATTGTCTGCATCAGAACCATCCACAGTCTGCTTCCACACTTTTGATTTAGCTAATGTGTAAGTTGTTCCGTCAATACCTTCGAAGCCCACACTGACATCTTCTCCCGATAAAGTACGAGTATAGATTGTTTGTGAATCAACATTTTTATTCATCTGAATTTGCTTCCAAGCTTCAGCATCTTTTCCTGTTAAAGCAGATGCAAAATTCTCCGCAAAGGCTGCGACAACGTGCTCCTGAACACTAAAACTCCACTTAAAGCCGGTCACTAAAACATTACCGGAATCAAAAACTTTCTCAGAATTTAAACTCATCAAATAAGTTTTCTTCTCATCTGCACTCGTCCAACGTACGCTCTTACCGTCCTCACCCCGATCCGTCATGGTATAAACCGTATCTGTTTTAATATCACCCAATGCGGCCATATACCGAGTAAGATCAATTCCTTCAAGCTTGCCGGATCCTTCCGCCGCATACATCGCCTCCAAACGAACACGCGAAATCTGGATATCCACGTCAAAGGAAACCTTTTGACTCTTTGTATTGTCAGTAAGACGGGAAAGCTGTGTGTGCTCGGGATTTGAAAATGAAATCGAATTACTATCGCCGCTTCGGACAAGCGTAAATGACGCATTCAGGTCGCGTCCGGCCCAGGCAGAATCAAAACGAGCCTTATCCTTTTCTTCTAACCGCGCACTGACATCAAGCACATATTTCTCGGAAATTCGCGACTGTTGTGTAAAACGCATTTGACTGCGCTGAGTCGAAACTCCGGCCGCATCCACTTCCCAAATCTCATCGAAATTAATCACATAACTAAAAAGTCCGGAAGCACTTTCGAAGCTAATGTTTCGGGAATCCCCAACCGCAACAAGATTGAGCAACTTATTCGCAGGCAATGCCGTCAACGCAGCTTGCATTTCGGCCCATTCTTTATCAGAAAGCGATGCTTTGTTAGCGGGTTCAGAAGAGACTTCCAAGGCATACGCGCGCGTAATTAACTTCTGTTCGGAATAATTCCAGGTTGCTTGCTGATGATAATAGAAACCACCCACCTTTTTATAGTGTTCGGTATCAGTAATCACTCCCTGAGAATTAATTGCCCCTGCCGGAATTTCAGAAATATCCACCTGCACTAAACTGGTATCTTCGTACAAAGAATAACGTCCGACTGTTGGAGAATCCCAGCTTAATTCAATGCGTGTGCCTGTGGTCGTCTGCGTATAATTATCGGAAGGTAAAGCCTGCGCCTCAAAATCCTGAAACGCTTTCAACTTATCGGGCTGATCGGCTAAATCTGCTTTAGCCAGCTTAAAAAATAATTCTTTTGAAATCGAGACTCCGGTAAAGAATCCCGCATCACGGACTCGTTTAAAAACCCGATCTCCCAACTTTTGATACTCGTTCGACAGCACTCCCGCAGGAACCTCAGAAGCTGCCAACTCTTCCCAGCGATCGCGCAAACTCATTGTGTAAGCATTGAGATCGTTCACACCGCGCCATTGAATGCTGACATTGGTGCCGGAAATAGTCTTTGAAAAAACTGTATTACTGTTAGCATCCTGCAACGCTTTCAAAGCCTCTGCCTTTTCATCGCCGGTAAGATTTGATTGTTTTACCTGTTGCGCAGCCTCTGAGCGCGAAACTTGCGTTGAAGTAACAAATGACCAAAGAGTCTTCTTGATCTCATCCGGCTTACCGTCCTGATTTTGATCAGAATCAAGAACTTTATTTTCATGACTTGAAAGCGAATAGCTTGTGTGAGCATCCTGACTTTGCCATGTAAACTGTAACCCATCTTTTGTTTTAATTTGACTTACAAACGAAATGCTCTGCAATGCATTCGCCATGGCAGTCGCATCCGCATCCTCAAGCTCACCGGAAAGTGCCAAAGCACTTGAAGTATTAACACGTGTCTGTTCAACAAACCCCCACTCTACCGATGATGTCACACTACCGTTCTGATCGAGAAAAACTTTTTTACGACTAGACACACTATAAGTTGTTGTTGCTTTGGTTGGTGGTGTTCCTGCCATCTTTGAAACCTGCCAGCTCATCGTCACAGAATCTCCCTGGCTTGTTTTTGTAAAAACAACTAACCCCGTTGTTTGCGACCATGCAGTGTCAAAAGCTTTAAGATCATCTCCTGTTAACTGTGCCCGGAATGCTTCAGCCTCGGTACGGCTTAAACGTTCTCTCTGGCTGAATGACGCCGTCAAAGTCCACTGTCCGGCATCACCCACAGGAGCATCGCTCAATAAAATTACGTTGGAAACATTGGGATTAAGACTCGAAGACCACTCAAACGAAACATTTTTTCCGCTTTCCACTTTAAAAAAGACCGCTTTGGTATCCTGAACCGCACTTTGCGCTGCGGCGCGCTGTTGCTCATCCCGGATTAATGGAACCACTTTAAGAACCTCTCCTGCGTCCACTTTCGTTTTTCGTTCAATTTCACCTGTAATTTCATTAACTAAAACAATGCGGATTTGTTCCCCATTTTTCCAGCTTAAGCGATATCCCGTCTGCAACGCCTTACCGTCATCTGACAAAATTTCAATCGCTTCAAGCACGGGTTTGTCAGCAGCGGTAATGGAGTCTCCTTGGCGCAAATAATCGTAAACAGAGTCCGAAGCACTGATGCGAGCATCTGTCGTATTCAAAGAGAGACCCGCACCATTATTCTCCGTCTGAGCTGCCACATCCGATCGTGAAACACGTGTCGATTTTCTAAAGTCGACTTCATATCGGTCTTTTCCGGTTGCAGTTCCGCCATGATCTAAAATTGCAATAGCATAGGAAACATTAGCGTTGGATCCGGATGTCCATTGAAAAGAAATATCTCCCGATGCACCTTGAATTTGAGTTAAAAGAGACAACGGATCCGCAGCCGCAGCAAGAGCTTCGGATTTTTCATCGGAAGAATTCAGCAGCTCTATCCAAGAGGTCAACTGGGAAGAAACCACACGCTCTGACCGCCCAAAAGACCAAAATGCATCTTTGAGACCGGGCTGCAAGGAAAAACTAAAGCTGACAAGATTATTCAGCATCGAAGACGCTTGCAATGAATAGGAGCTTCCGCCAACAGCAAATGTAAATTGAGCATACGGACTTGCCAGAAGATCATTAAACTCGGAAGGATTCGAAGGCATCTCAAAAGTCTTGCCTAATAAATCAGGCATCGTTCTCAAAAACTCATCATCGGCAGCGTGACCATCAAGCAACAATTTAACCTGCGCTAAAGTCAAACGGTTCGTCATTGTTAATTCCCAGCGAAAATCTACTAAAGCTCGGTCAACAGAAAGCGAATAAGCCTTAAGCTGATTATCGGCAAACGAAAGCTGATAAGATTCACGATCACCAGAAATCACTTTAGTCACTGAGACATATGGATTAGCCAACTGAGATTCAACATCTGCAACAAAATCAGCGTCAGCCTGAGTTGCATATCCTTCGTCACCGGCCTGAATCTTATCAAGGATCGCTTGAAGGACAGCCGGCAAAACACGTTCAATCTTGCTGACTGTTAAAATGGGGGAAAGAACATCCTTCGATATCTGCCAGCTCACCAAATCATCATTCGCGAAACTGACCTGCCAGCTCTCTCCGCTTGCTCCTGTGACCTTCGATACATTCACATACGTGTTATCAAGTGCCGCGAGCATCTCCGCTTTAAGCCCTACCACATTCCCGGCCGCGATCGCATCTTTCAATGATTGCACACTTACGCGCTCTACCTTTGATACCGAGATGATTCCTGTATTTCGATCTTTTGAAACTTGATAACTTACCTGATCATTTTCAGCAGACGATACCTGCCAACTGTCTCCTGTCGCACCGGTAACTTTTGAAACCGTAATAAAATTGCCCTCAAGTTTCGAAAGCAATTCCGGTTTGAGCCCTAAAACATCTCCCTGAAGAATATCTTTCAGTAACGCAGCTGAGAATCTCTCCGTCTTTGTCAGAGAAAAATAAGTTCCAAAAGTATCCGAAGACCACTGGTAGGAAACATTTGGTTGACCGTTAATTGTTAACTGATATGAAGTTCCATTAAAAGATTCGATTTTGTTGATGGAGCTGTTCGGCTGATCTAAAGCAGTTGCGGCATCGGCTGCAATCTGCGTATCCGATGAGGTTTTACCCGCAACAATCGCTTTGAGGTCCGATGATGTCATACGAGTTAATTTAGAAAGCTGCCAGAGACCTGTCGCATCAAAGCTCCACTGAAAACTTACTCCGGTCTGAGCGGGATTATTGATTGCGATGCTTTCCTTCCCGAAAGAACGACTGTAATTAATCACCGCCAAAGGGTTGGCTAGCAATAGATTAAGCTCTGCTTCGGTTGTTGACTTAGCGAGCTGGCGCTGGTCCTTTAATAGAGTCTGAAGCTGAGAAGCATTAAATCGGCGATTTTCAACCAGCTCCCAATAGCCGTCGGTCAACCCTTCATCCAGACTAATCAAAAAGGAAGTGTTCGGATCTGTTGTCGAAGAGACCTGATAACTAATACGACTGCCGGAAACCGATATTGTAACTGCCGTCATATTCGACGCAAGCATCGCCAAGACAGCTTCCTTATCGACATTTTTTGCTAAAAGCAACTTACCGCGCATCAAAGCACTGTCACCGTTAATAAATTTTATCGCTTCTGCCCGAGCAATACGCGTAGCTTTGGAGTATTCAAAAACTGAATGTTCCAATCCAGTTTGTGATGACCAGCCAAAGGTAACATTCGGTAGAGATGCCAAAACCATTTGAATAGAAACCTGCAATGCATTTGAAATAACACTAATTTGGGCCGGCTGAGTCGCCAACAGATTCAAAACCTCAGTCTTTTCAGCGGCCGTCATATTGACAGGCAAAGCGAAACGTGTCGAAACACCGTTAATTACCGCTTTCAATTCCTCGGACGAAACAACCTCAGACTTTGAGTATGACCAGCGTGGCAATACTTGAGCTTCATCAAAACTAAGAATATGTGACGTGTTAAAAATACGCGGGTCGATTATTTGTAAAGTCATACGCGAACCGACACGACTCAAAGAAACCTCGGAACTAGGTGGGGTCAGAAAATTTTTGAGTGCCGCCGCATCGCCCTGCTCCAACTCGGTTACATTTGAAAAGCGAGCAGACTGACCATCAATCAGCTTAACAGCTTCAGATTTTGCCAATCTTTCATTTTGAGTAAAGACAGCTTCGGGACCATCCGGCAAATCCGAATTCATCTGAATGACATAACTATGATTGTGATCTCGAGAAGCCCAGCTATAAGAAATTTGATCACCTGCGGTAGTTCTTACAAAATCAGCTTCGGGCTCATTCAGTTTCACCTGAGCCAGAGCTTTTTGGTCAGGGTCCAAAATCATATTAATCGCACCTTGCAAATCCGACGATTTGACGGTTTCAGATTTTGAAAAAGTTGCGGTCGTAATTTCCTGTGGATGCTCGGCTGTTCCTGCCGGAGTATGTTCATTTAACTGTAATGAATAATTTGTCACTCCATCCCGGGTGGAGAGTTGATAAGAAGATTGAGTAACGCCGCGCTCAAAGTTTCCATCGGCGTTTTTATGATCAAATCCATCCACCGATGATTTAATTAAAAAGACCGTATCAATCCCGCCAGCATTCCCGGTCAGAACCGACATCATTTGTTGCTGCTGATCTTGTGAAAGAACCAATCCGCTCATTCCGCGCACCGCGTCAACCGTCGAACGAAGCCTCTCTTCAAACATCAATTTTGCGCTTGAAGGATAATCGGGATGATAACGATCCGCTGAAACCGACCGAGTCAACATATCATCCAATGAAACAACCTGATAAGATTCTCCGTCAATAAATCTTTCCGCTTTAAAAAAGCCATCTTTGGAGCTTAATGTTTGAACAACAGGCTGATCTTTCCAGTTTGGATTTTGCTCAACATCCGCCAGCAGTAAAGTTCCCACTTCTTTACCGGGAAGAACTTCAAAATCGCGTCCGATTTTTGTTTGTTCAGAGTAAGAAATATCCCCTGTAGTCTGATTGCGACCAGCGCTGTGAGTAACCAAACCATCTCGCGACGTTACTGACATGGAATCACTTTCCAAAACACGGTTGGTTTCCGCAAATGACTGCGCCCACGAACGTGACTCTGAAATGTGTTCTCCTGCCCAGAGCGGATCATTTTGCTTGGTTCCCAGAAGCAAAGTTGCAACATTAATCCCGGACACCCAAGAATTTTCGTTTTTGTCAACGCGGCGCTGCTCCGAAAAAGTAATTTTTCCGGACTCTTG
>CAZSVD010000015.1:0-1960 GCA_964610145.1 uncultured bacterium
GACGAAGCCCTTGCCGGTTATGCCACCAAGGTGGACGTGATCATTCAAAATGACGGAAGCGTAAGCGTGGCCGACGACGGTCGCGGTATTCCTGTCGACATGCACAAAACGCAGAAAAAATCCGCGCTTGAAGTCGTTATGACCACATTGCATGCGGGTGGAAAGTTTGATTCCAACACCTATAAAGTTTCCGGCGGATTGCACGGCGTCGGTGTGTCGTGTACCAACGCTCTTTCTGAGTGGCTCGAGGTGGAGGTTCATCGCGACGGGCATTCGTATTTTCAAAAATATAAACAGGGCAAGCCCGTGACTGCTGTTGAGAAAAAAGGCAAATCGGCAAAGCGCGGAACCACGGTTACGTTTTATCCCGATAAAGAAATTTTCAGCACGCTCGATTTCAGTTTTGATGTTTTAGCAAAACGCCTTCGCGAGCTTGCTTTTTTAAACAAAGGCATCAAAATCACTTTGCGCGATGAGCGCGTTGAAAAAGGAACGCGCGAAGAAATTTTTTCTTATAAGGGCGGCATTTCCGAGTTTATCAAATACATCAATCGCAACAAAGCCGCGATTCATCCCAAGATTTTCTATGTTGAGCGCGAAAAAGACGGTGTTGGGGTTGAAATCGCGTTTCAATACAACGACAGCTACAGCGAAGAAGTGATGTCTTTCGCCAATAACATCAACACCCATGAAGGCGGAACGCATCTTTCCGGTTTTCGTACGGCGTTAACGCGCGCGACCAATCAATACGCTAAAAATAAAAATTTATTGAAGGGGCTCGAAGGCGGATTAACCGGACAGGATTTAACCGAAGGGTTGGCGGCGATTGTTAGCGTTAAAATTCCTCAACCGCAATTTGAAGGACAAACCAAAACGAAACTCGGAAATAGCGAAGCGGAAGGAATTGTTTATTCCGTAACTTATGATGCGTTGAATGCTTTTTATGATGAGAATCCGAGTTCCGCGAATAAAATCGTTGATAAAGCGGTGCTGGCGTTGCAGGCGCGTGAAGCCGCCAGAAAAGCGCGCGAATTAACACGCCGCAAGGGCGCGCTTGAGTCTGCATCGCTTCCCGGAAAACTCGCGGATTGTTCCGACCGCGACCCCGCAAACTGCGAAGTTTATTTGGTCGAAGGTGATTCGGCCGGCGGCTCCGCCAAGCAAGGCCGCGATCGCCGCTTTCAGGCCATTCTTCCTTTGCGCGGAAAAATCATCAACGTTGAAAAAGCGCGTATCGATAAGGTTCTTTCCAACGAAGAAATCCGAACCATTATCACCGCGGTTGGAACCGGGATTGAGGCCGACTTTAATCTGGAAAAACTGCGTTATCACAAAATCATTTTGATGTGCGATGCTGACGTCGACGGAAGCCATATTCGCACGTTGCTGCTCACATTCTTTTACCGGCAAATGCGCCCGCTTCTTGAAAGCGGCCATATGTATATTGCTCAGCCGCCGCTTTATAAAGTAAAGCGTAATAAGCGCGAGGAGTATGTTCAGTCTGAACACAAGATGAATGAAATTCTTTTGGACTTGGGAAGCGATGGTATATCGCTTGCCTTTGGAAAAAAGAAAACAACGGACAAAGACGCCAAAGAACTTGCGTTAACACTTCAGGGGCTCGCAGATATTGAGCGCGCCCTTTTTGAAAAAGGCGTTTTATTGACCGAGTACCTAGAAAAGCGCGGAAAGAAAAGCGAGTTTCCGCTGCACTTGGTGGATGTAGCTGAAGATGGGAGTCGCCATTATTTCGCGGATGAAGACGAAGTTGAAAAATTCGTAAAAAAATTCGAGAAAAAAGAAAAAGCCGCCGCGGCCGAAGGCGAAGAAGCCCCGAAAGAACAGGAGCCTTATGAGGTTGTGCATCTTTTGGAAGGAAAAGAATTAGAGAAGATCGAGAAAAAGCTCCAAAAACTTAATTTCGAAATCGAAAACTTTTTCGAAAACGAAGACAAAACCT
>CAZSVD010000016.1:0-2033 GCA_964610145.1 uncultured bacterium
TTTCTTCAGCTCAGTTTTCGCGCTTACAAAGGCGACAGCGGATCTCCCGTGCTGAATCAGGAAGGAAAACTGATCGGCATCATCGCAGCCGGAGAAATTTTTAAAGATGTGACATACGCGATCGCGTCGAATGTCGTTTGGGGTTCATACCAAAAATATCTTGCGTCTCTCGAACCGCAAAAATCTTAAACTAGCTTCCGGCAATCATTTTCAAAAACATCTGCCGTCGGATCCTTTTGGACAATTTTTAAATCCCGAATCTGATCGCGGTATTGAATCCGCATTCCTGAAATGGCCGCAATAAACCCGGCGGTAACAGTTTGAATTTGCGGAGACTTGATAGTCGCGGCACTTTCAACCCGCTCAAAACGCGATTTCGCCGGAAAATAAATCTGCGTAATACGCTCGGTATCGGAAGCGCCTTTGGCTTGTTTGGCCAAAAGATCGCGTGTTTTCTTCAGGTTTTTCAGTAAACTTTCTTGATCACCCGCGTCTAAATCCCGGCAAACATCCGAACGCAAAGATTGCAGCTGTTTAATAGGGTCGATCGTCGCCGCTTGGGCGGCAGGCATAAAAAACAACGCAATGAAACCAAGCACTATCAAAATACGCATGCTTTAGTCTAGCGGATAAAGAGTTTTTTGACTCAAGAAAAACTCCCTCGCAGTTGTCCTGTGTTTGGTAAAATGCGAACCATGATTTCCGTGATTATTCCGACATATAACCGCGCCGATATTGTGCGCCGGGCTATTCAATCCGTGCTCATTCAGCAAGGCGCGGAGTTTGAAGTCATTGTGGTCGATGACGGCTCCACCGACAACACCGAAGCGATTGTTCATAAACTTTATCAACCTGAAGGCAAACCGCATCATGAAAGCCTCGGAATGGCTCCGCCCAAATTCAGACCCATTAAATTTGTAAGCCAGGCCAATCGCGGTGTTTCCGCCGCACGCAACACCGGAATCGCTTACGCCAAAGGTGAATGGCTGGCTTTTCTTGATTCCGATGATGAGTGGCTTCCCGGAAAACTTGCGGCGCAAATGGACTTTTTTAAGAAGAATCCCGATTACAAAATCTGTCAAACCGATGAAATTTGGATCCGCAAAGGCGTGCGCGTCAATAAAATGAAAAAACATGAAAAGAAAGGCGGCTGGATTTTTGAACATTGCCTGCCGCTTTGCGCCATCAGCCCATCCGCGGTGATGATGCATCGCTCGCTCTTGGACACTGTCGGAACTTTTAATGAAAATTATCCCGCTTGTGAAGATTATGAACTTTGGCTGCGCGTCGCTTCACGTTTTCCCGTCGGTCTCATCGAAACGCCTTTGATCAAAAAATACGGCGGACATGAAGACCAGCTTTCTCATAAATATGAAGCCATGGATCGTTTCCGCGTCAAAGCCTTGACTGAAATTCTTGCGGCGGGCGTTCTCAACGCCGAACAAACCGGGGCTGCTCAGGCTATGCTGGATGAAAAGCAAAGAATTTTGGAATTGGGCGCTAAAAAGCGCGGTGAAAACTCCGTATTACATAAACCCGGTCTTGATATCGGGCAAACACGGGAATGACAGCGTGAAACTTTTTCAACCTTCTAAAATCTACATTGAAAAAGGCTGCGAAAAACTGCCTTTCGTGAAAGATATTTTAAAACGCTTTCCGAAAGTGCCGCACAAAACCGCGGCGCACGCGAGCGAAGTTTACGAAAAAGTCAAAACCAACCGCGATCCGTGGGTACAGGGAAAGAAAACTATTTTCCTCAGCAAAGATCAGGGCCGATCCTTCAAGCCTTTTCCGGAAGCCGAAGATTATTTTTCCTGCGACTATCATTCGCTGCATTTACAGGAAGGCTGCGACATGGAATGCAGTTATTGCATTTTGCAAAGCTATCTCACCAATCCTTTGCTGATGATTTACGCCAATCTGGATGAAATTCTCGAAAACCTGCAGGCCTTTTTAAACCGTCATCCCGATAAATTATTCAGAATCGGTACCGGCCATTTATCCGATTCGCTTTCGCTTGATCACATCACTCA
>CAZSVD010000017.1:0-4827 GCA_964610145.1 uncultured bacterium
CGCAAAAAAAGAATCCTGATGTGTTTGAGCTGGTGCGCGGAAAAACCGGAACCATTTTTGGGATTTTGCAGGCGTTGCTTGTTGTCCAAAAAGGGCTGCCTCTCGCGTATAACCGTGACTTACAGGAAGACAAACCGGGCATTTTCTTCGCGCTGAATGAGACGATGCTGGCGCTTGAGGTTTTAAGCTTAACGATCCAGACGGCGCGTTTTCAGCCGAAAGCCGCTGAAAAACAATTAAGCGATGATGGACTTTATGCGACAGATTTATTGGAATATCTTGTGCGCCGTGGAGTGCTTTTCACGGACGCGCATCACGCAGTCGGGAAAATCGTTGCTTATTCCGTAAAAACAGGTAAAAAAATTCGCGATTTCAGTTTAACGGAAATGCAGGTGTTTGCTCCCAAATCCGATGAAGATGCCTTTGCGCTTTTTAACGCCGAAAAATCAATCGCGGGCAAGCAAACGCTTGGAAGCACGAATCCTAAACTTGTATCTCAACAAATCCAAATTTGGAAAAAGAAGCTTAAATAAAATGTCAGAATTTACTTATAAAAAGAATGAACTTTATTGTGAAGGTGTGCGCGTCGCGGATATCGTGAAAAAAGCCGGAACCCCGGCGTATATTTATAGCCATGCGGCATTTACCGGACGTTTGAAGGAATTACAGAGCGCTTTCAAGGGCGTGAATCCGTTGATTTGTTATTCGATGAAAGCAAATTCGAATTTAGCCGTGCTGCGCGCGCTTGTAAAGCAGGGTAGTGGTTTGGATATTGTTTCCGGTGGTGAGTTAGAGCGCGCCAAGCGCGCGGGTTGTCCCGGAGAAAGAATTGTCTTTGCCGGTGTAGGTAAAACCGATGAGGAAATCGCTGCTGCCATTCGCTACGGAATTTTATTCTTTAATGTTGAATCATTACCCGAAATCGAAGCGATTAACGCGGTTGCCGCGAAGCTGAAAAAAGAAGCGACGATTTCACTGCGTATTAATCCGGATGTCGATCCGCGTACTCACCATCATATTTCAACAGGAAAGAAAGAAAGTAAATTCGGAATCGATTTGCTGCGCGCGGAAGAAGCGTTTATTAACCGCAAAAAATATCCTTACGTTAATCTTGCCGGTTTGCATGTTCATATCGGCTCACAAATCGAAAGCGGTGTTCCGTTTGTGCACGCTTTTAAAAAGGTGACGAAGTTTATCTCGGATCTTAAAAATGATGGTGTGGATCTTAAGTTTTTAAATATCGGCGGCGGTTTGGGCGTTACGTATAACCATGAGAAGCCGCAAACTGCGCGGGATTATGCCGCCAAAGTTGCTCCAATTTTGAAGAAAACCGGGCTTAAGATTATTATGGAGCCGGGACGTTTTATTTCCGCGAATAGCGGTGTTTTGGCATCTAAGGTGATTTACGTTAAAGAAACCGATGTGAAACATTTTGCGATTATTGACGCGGCCATGAACGATCTGATCCGCCCGTCTTTCTATGATGCCTATCACCGCATTGAACCTGTTGTGAGAAAGAAGAGCAAGACCGTCGTTTATGATGTGGTCGGACCGGTTTGTGAAAGCGGAGATTATCTGGCTAAAGGACGCAAACTTCCCGAAGTTAAGCGCGGCGATTTGATCGCTGTTTTTTCCGCGGGGGCTTACGGTTATGTGATGTCTTCGAATTACAATACGCGCGGACGCGCGGTGGAAGTGCTCGTCAAAGGCTCTTCGTTTGATGTGGTGAAAAAGCGCGAAGCGGTTTCTGAATTACTTGCCGGTGAAGTCATTCCCGCTTATTTGAAAAAATGATCGGGGTTTCTTTTTTTGCCTTGCTCCGGCTTTCGGCCCATTCTTTATAAGCCATGCTGCAAGTTTTTCTTTCCTGTTCTTCTCAAAAATTATCCGGATTTGAAAATGAAGACGGTTTTCCTGTGAGTGAGCGACTGCTTTCGGAGCTCAATCGACGGTTTCCCGAAGCAAATAAAGCGGGAGATTCTTTCTACACGATGGGGGCCGGACAAGCCCTGACCTTTTTACGTGATTTTTACGATCGATATGAACTTTCCCAGCCGCAGCGCCGGATTTGGGCTCGTTTCGAAAAAGTTTTGGCGGAAAATTTATCTGAAAGTCCGGTTTGGTTTGTCGCGGCGGATGTGTCTGAGCATCGCAGCCGAAAGTTTTCAAAAAAAACCTAACAGCTGTATTGACAGCTCGGGCAGTTGTTGTAGTATTCAAATCTCGGTCTTGTATTTGCTCGGGGCTCTAAGCCGAAGCTGCTTCGGACCTATGGTCGTATGACCATGCCCAACTGCGGCGCGATTGTAAAGTGAACAGAAAAAATGAAAAAGAAGTTTAATGGCAAAATTTTGGTGATTGGTTGCGGCTCAGTCGCGCAGTGTACGATTCCGCTTATTCTTAAATTAATCAGTATTCCCGCGGATAAAATTACGATTATGGATTTTGTGGATAATCGTAAGCGCGTCAAAGATTCTTTAAAGCGCGGCGTTAAATATGTCATCGATCGTATCGCTCCTGAAAATTACGCCAAGCTTTTGGCGAAATATGTTGGCAAGGGTGATTTGATCATTGATTTAGCCTGGAACATTGATTGCGGTGCGATTTTGACCTGGTGCCGCGATAACGATGTTCTTTATGTGAATACATCGGTGGAGCAATGGGACCCGTACGGTGATGAAATCCGTCAGGATCCGCGTCGGTATACCCTTTATTCCCGGCATATGGCTTTGCGCCGTATTACAGATCCCTGGACTGCGAACCCCGGAGCGACGGCGATTGTCGATCACGGAGCCAATCCCGGACTAGTTTCGCATTTTACCAAACACGCGTTGATTGAAATCTCCGAAAAAATTTTAAAAGAGAAATCAAAAGATCGCCGCAAAAAACAGCTGGAGAAATATCTCGGTGAGAAAAACTTTCCTAAATTAGCGCAGCTGACCGGCGTTAAAACGATTCACATTAGTGAGCGCGATTCTCAGATTACCAATCAGCCCAAGCGCATGAATGAATTTGTGAACACCTGGAGTATTGAAGGTTTTTATGAGGAAGGCGTTGCGCCCGCGGAAATGGGTTGGGGAACGCATGAGCGCGTGATTCCGGAAGGCGCATTTTTTTATGAAGAAGGTCCGGGTAATCAAGTTTGCTTGAACACGATTGGAATGAAAACATGGGTGCGGTCGTGGGTGCCGAGCGGTGAGATTACCGGAATGGTGATTCGCCACGGTGAAGCCTTCAGTATTTCCGATCGTTTGACGGTTTGGGAGCGCGGCGTTCCGGTTTACCGCCCAACCGTTCATTATGCTTATTGTCCTTCTGATTCCGCGATCAACTCGATGCATGAACTCGAAATGCGGCAATTTCAATTGCAGGAAAAGCAGCGCATTATGAATGATGAAATTATTGACGGTAAGGATGAGCTGGGCGTGCTTTTGATGGGGCATGATTTTAATTCCTGGTGGTGCGGCAGCTGTCTCAACATTCAAGACGCGCGCAAACTTATTCCGGGCCAGCAAGCGACGACGCTTCAGGTGGCTATTTCGGTGGTGTCATCGGTGATTTGGATGATTAATAATCCGCGCAAAGGATTTTTGATGCCTGATGATATGGATCACGAAGATATTTTAAAAATCGCGAAACCTTTTCTGAAGCCGTTTGTATCCCAGCCGGTGGATTGGACGCCGCTTAAAAACAATAATATTAACTACACAAAGTTTAATATTCCTCAGCCTCGCCCGGAAGATGTCTGGCAGTTTACAACCTTTCTCGTTCACCATCAGGAGAGACTGAACGCCTATGAAAGAAGAATTGGCTCCTCAACAAGAACAACCGCTGTTACCCAATAAAGCCAAAGCGGGGGCTTCTTTCGGCATTGATGACCTTGTTCGGTCGATGTTGAAAAAGCATAAGACCCCCTTTATGCTTATTCGCCGTTCGGCGTTACGCAAGCAATATGAACGCTTCCGTAAATGCCTTCCTGAGGTTATCCCTTATTACGCGATTAAAGCCAATCCTCACCCCAAAATTATCAAAGAGTTTGTTGATTTGGGCGCGGGTTTTGACGTCGCGAGCGCAGCAGAAATGAAACTGGTTCTTAAGCTTGGAGCATCTCCCGCAAAAGTTATTTTTGCGAACACGATCAAATCCGAAGAAGACATTCAGACTGCGTGCCGTCGCCGCGTTAAGCTGATGACTTTTGACAGTGAAACCGAGCTTTATAAAATCGCTGAGAATTTTCCCGGAGCGCATGTGATCGCGCGTATCAAAGTCGCGAATTTAGGAAGTGTGGTTCAGCTTTCCCTGAAATTTGGCTGTGACCCTGAGCAGGCTTTTTTTCTTTTGAAAAAGGCCAAGGCTTTGGGCTTGGTTCCGAAAGGAATCAGTTTTCACGTGGGGTCTCAATCTAAAAACGTTGAAAACTATCTTCAGGCTTTAGAAATTACCGCGGCGATTTTTGAAGAAGCGGAATCCAGCGGAATGCCATTGCGTATCGTGGATATCGGCGGGGGATTTCCCATTCCTCATTTTGACAATGAAATCGGAATCAATTTTGAACGTATGGCCGCGCAGATTCGCAAACAAATCAAAAAGCTTTTTGATGATAATGTGAAATTTATCGCTGAGCCCGGGCGTTTTTTTTCCGGCCCTTCAGGAATTTTAGTAACCAAAGTGGTGGGACGTTCTTTCCGCAACAATAAGAGTTATTATTATTTGAATGACGGAATTTATCAGGATTTTTCTGGAATGATTTTTGATCATTGCAAATACGAGTTTAAAACTTTGCGACGCGGTCCCAAATTTATGTGCACTCTTGCCGGTCCGACTTGC
>CAZSVD010000018.1:0-5341 GCA_964610145.1 uncultured bacterium
GTTACCCACCGCAGGGATATCGGAAAGTGCGTTTGCGCTGTCTTGTGTTGTATTCATGCTTTTTTTGGATTTCATATATGTATGATGACAGGTTAAATTAACCCACAAGGGGCCCAAAATGAGCCACCAATCTACATGAAGAAGCCCCCCCAATCAAATCATTTTTAGCCCTTTGTTAAACCCCTAACTTGAGCCATCTTAAATTGCGTGATAATGTTCACCTATGCAATATTTGAACCTCACACTTTCCGATCCGGCTTCCAACCTCGCGCTTGATGAGGCTTTGCTTGACGCCGCTGAAATCGGGCTAACGGGTGAAACATTGCGGATCTGGGAATCCCCTGTTTACTTCATTGTTCTCGGTTATTCCAGCAAATGGAAAAACGAAGTTCAGGAAATAGCTTGCCGAAAGGATGTTGTTCCCATTCTTCGCCGAAAAAGCGGCGGAGCCACTGTTTTACAAGGACCGGGCTGTCTCAATTACTCTCTTATTCTTAAATGCGATGAAAAATCCGGAATTCAATCGGACACCGCACAAATTATGCAGGAAAATCTCTTCGCGGCAAAAACATGGGGGCTTTCCGGTGAATTAAAAATTCAAGGGATCAGCGACTTAACCTGGAATGGCCGAAAGTTTTCAGGCAATGCCATGAGACGCGGCAGATCTCATTTTCTTTTTCATGGCACATTTCTGTATCAATTTGATATTTCTGCGATCTCACGATATTTGGGAAAGCCTGACCGTGAACCTGAATACCGCGCCAACCGAAATCACGAAGACTTTCTTACGAATGTACTTGTCTCAAAACAGAGAATCATCAATTCTATGAAGGAAATTTGGGAAGCTAAATTACCGCCCGACACCATTCCCGAGATTGAAAGCATAAAAGAAAAATTCTATGCGGACACGGCATGGAACTTTAAATATTAAGTTTCAAAAATAAATCCGAGGTAGTTTTTATCGCCTTCGATAAAAACTGCAACAGTCTACGACTGCAAGAAGCCTTTAAAATAAGCTCTGGCCTGTAAATATTACCGAAAGATCAGGCTCATTTCTTTTGGTAAAGAACAGCAATGGTCTGCGACCACGAGAAGTGGATTAACACAAAATTTGCTTCGCAGATTAAATCCGCACCCGCTTTTATAGCTTTCGGCACAAAACTGCAACAGTCTACGACTGCAAGAAGCCTTTAAAATAAGCTTGGGCCTGTAAATATTACCGAAAGAGCAGGCTCATTTCTTTTGGTAAAGAACAGCAGTGATCTACGCCCACGAGAAGTGGATTAATACAAAGCTTACTTCGCAGGTTAACTTAGTACTCCATTTTATAGCTTTCGGTAAAGAACAGCGACCCAGCGGCGGCCGCGCAAAATTTTTAGACAACGCAAATCTTTTCCGTCAAATGCTTCGCGAAAGGAATCATAAGTTTGATGCAAAATGCCTGAAACCAAAACCCAGCCGCCCGGCTTGGCCGCACCCACAATTTGCGTCCGGTAATTTTCTAAAATATGTGAATTAATATTTGCGCAGACTATATCAAATTTGCTTTTTAGCTTAAATTTTGCAAGCTCAATACATTTAAAATCACCACGATCTCGAGTAAACCCATTTTCTAAAAAATTCAACTCCGCGCATTGTGCTGAGGGCTTATCATTATCGAATCCTAGGATCGATGATGCTCCCAGATGTGCCGCGACAACAGAAAGAATCCCCGTCCCTACTCCCACATCGAGAAAAGATTGAAACCGCCCTTTAAAGCCTTCCAACACACGAACAATCAGCCTTGTTGTTTCATGCTCTCCGGAGCCAAATGCGCTCAAAGGATCAATCCAGACCGGTATCCGCCGCGCTTCTTTTGTTTTGGCATATTCCGCTTTTCTCCAGGCGGGAACGATCACAAATCGTTTTCCTATATTTTGGATTTGATAATCGTCTTTCCATTTTTCAGCCCAGGATTCATACGTCAAACGACGTTGTGAAAAAGAAGCTCCGGGCACGGGATGCTTTTTAAACTGCGCGGAAATTTTACGGGCTCGCGCCTGAGTCAAAGAATAAGCGCGTACCTGTACCCAAGAGCCTTCCCGGGTCTGAATGATAGAGGCTCGTAAAAATCCTGCTCGCTTAAAAAAATGAATCGCGTCCTGCTCAATTGTTTTTTGCTTCGGAGAAAATGAGAGAATGCTTTCAAAAGAATCGGAAGCGGAAAGCGAAGGCATAGTGATTAGTGACTATCCTCATCTGTATTAATCACGTCATCGAGTGCAACGACTTGATATCCCCGCTGGGTCAATCCGTTTAAAATTTTTGGGAGCCAAACGCTCGCAGTTCCGGGTCGGTTTGCGGGAATTGAAATAATTGAGCCCGGCTGGAGCTTTTGAAAAAAAAGCTGCAAAGCCGCCTCGGACTCCACATCCTTGGAACGCAAACGCATATCTCCTTCCACCGCAGCGTAGCCCAAAACAGTAACGATTTTGAGCGCGACATCATCATAAAAGCCGTAACCTGCCTTAAAAAAACGCGGAAGTTTCCCCGAAAATTTCTCAATATCGCGCGCATTTTTTTCTACTTCTTCAAAAACTTCTTCAACTCCGGCTGTTCCGGGATGATTGGGCACCCCTTTCCCATTAACCGAAAGAGGCCGACAAAATAGTCCGTGACTTTGGATGGACAAGCTTCCGGAAACCATCATTTTTTTTAGATTTGTTGAATTTTTCTCGAGCCAACCCTGATCCAAAAATAGCGCGGCCGGAACTTGTTTTTCCTTGAGCTTATCAAAAAGAGCGTCATCGAGATCAGCCCCTTCATCCAAACAAGCTTCTAAAACAATCGCAGCTTTTTTATCCGTTGTCTTAAAACGCTTGATGACCCCGTTTAAATCCGTACCTTGCTCTGTCGGAGCCTCCTGTTTAAATTCATTTTGAATAATCTCATTAAGAATTTTGTAATCTTCTTCCTCTTGCGCCAGCCCAGCAGACAGCGGCATCACCCATGTGATCAAACACGCGCCCAATAAAAATAATGTCGCGTTATTTTTTTGAAACATAAGGTTTTCTTCGGAGCATTTGTTTTAAAATTTTTTGAAAATCTTCCACCGGCAAGCCCATCACATTGGAGTAAGAACCCTGAATATATTCGACAACGGAAGGACGGGACTGAACCGCGTAAGACCCCGCTTTATCCAGCGGATTCATTTTTTTAAAATAGGCTCGAATTTGTGGCGTGGACATCGACTTAATTTTAACACGAGATTTGACGCAGCGCACACTCTGCTCTCCCGTTGCCGTGTCTTTAATTGCCCATCCGGTATACACATCATGAATGTTTCCGGATAGTTTAGAAAGCATCCTCACCGCGTGGGTCAAATTCTTGGGCTTTCCATAGACTTTTCCGCGCAGAGCCACAACCGTATCCGCCGCCACGACAAAACGCGCAAGTCGTGGAATATGCGCTTCTTTCAGTTTGCCACGCGCATGCTTTACGACCAGATTTCGGGGCACCGCATAATGCTCATGCTTTTCAACGTAAGAACTGACAATCACCCGGCATCGATACCCTGCCTGCCGCAGCAAATAGCTTCGTCGAGGAGACTGTGAGGCGAGATAGATAACTATGGGATTGGATTTTACTTTAGCCTTCAAGAACCCCACCGCCCGGATAATTCAGCTTGGGTAAAGGAAAGGGTGAAAAGACGGCATTATAGATACCCGCGAAAGTATCGCCCACTCCTTCATAAATTCCCCTTCCAAAAGTGGCCCAGGCATTGGGATCCTGCGAAGATTTTTCATAGGGCACCGTCAATATCTTACTCCACCCCAGAAGCGTATTCACCACGCCACTTTGAAATTTTTGATTAAACTGCGCAGCATAACTTTCGTCCGCAGCTGCAAAGCGGACCGAAGCAAATATAAAGAGAAGCAGGGTCAAAAAAAATAATTTACGCATAAACATCTCCCATCGCTTCGGACAAAGAAGATTAAAAATAAGCGCCGCTAAACCTAGAATAAGCTATCAAAAAAACACGGTTGCTTACAGCGAAAAGTGTTTTCTAAAGAAAAAACCCCCGCCGGATTTCCCCGGTCGGGGGTTTTTTCTTTCACCTGAAATGAACTTTATGCAACGCCGGAAAGCAACAACCCCTGCAACACAGCCGGACGTTGACGAATCAATTCTTTCCATTGCTCATGCGCAACCTTATATTGACGACGAGCTTCTTTCATTTTTTTACGCGCGGCAAAACGAAGCTCTCGGGAAGAATCCGTTACACGCTCACGCACAACCGACTGATAAGCTTCAAACTGACTTTGCCATTCAGTTAAATGCCGACGAACCATTTCATAACGCAAAACCCAAATCTCTTTCGCGCGCACATGATCGGCATGCTTCTTCTGAAGAGATTCAAGGGCGCGTGTTACGCGAACATTTTCAGCATGAAGACGAGCGGCAAGAATACGAAACTGTGAAACCTCTTTTAAATCCCAAGCCAATCCCAAACGTGCAAGTGTCGCAATCAACCACTTACTCGGATCAAACTGATACCAACGAACACCGTTGCGGTAATCACTCGGAAAACGGTGATGAAAATTATGATAGCCTTCTCCGTTTGTAGACAGAGCGCTAAACCAATTATCTTTTGCGGAAGAATCAGGATCATAAGTTGCGCTGCCAAGCATATGGCAAAGCGAATTAATGCAAAAAGTTGATTGGTAAACAAGTGTAATACGCAGACAAACAGCAAAAATAAAAGCACCAAGCGCATGCCCCATCATGGCGCCAATCAAAACAGGCGTCACAATCCCCGCAACAAAAGCCCAGGCAAAATAATGTTTATCTTGATGTCTCAAAATAGGATCTTTGCTGAGGTCATGAACATTATTAAAGTTCACATTATGCTCCCAAAACATCAACCACCCCATATGGGCGTAAAAAAATCCTTTCTTGATGTCGTAAGGGTCGCGGTCCGTATCCGTATATAAATGATGATCGCGATGCTGCGCAGACCATTCCATGGCCGACTGCTCAAACGCGGCAGATCCAAAAAAGACAAAAATAAAGCGAATAATCGGATGCGCCTTATAAGTCACGTGTGAAAAAAGTCGATGATACCCCGCCGTAATGGCCATACCCGTAGCTACCATATAAAAGAAAGTTAAGGCTATTTCCGAAACAGAAATGCCATACTTCATGATATAAAGCGGTCCGCCAATAAACGCAATAAGCCCCGTTGCGGCAAAAAACAAAATATTCCGCCAAATGACTTTCGGCCTAGAAAAAACACCCTCTTCAAACTTTTCCATTTAATTTTCCTTCACCAGAAATCTGGTTATTTCACACTAAAAATCTT
>CAZSVD010000019.1:0-10833 GCA_964610145.1 uncultured bacterium
CAAGCATTAACCGTAGTGATTGCGGCAGAAAGAAGATTAGAACTCGCGGCAGGATTGATTGCTTGGGCAATTAAATTTAAAACTTTATTGCGGTCAAAAACTCCCGCGCTTTGCGAAACAATAAAATCAGCCAAAGCCACCGTTTTGTCATAACTCATATAAGTCGAATTCGACAATGAGTCTGAAATTTTAACGAGCGCAAAAACCCGCTCAATATTCGAAGCGGCCGTAAACGCACCGAGAGATTCCAATTGCGCACGAGCGGACTTCAAATCTCCTTTCAGCAAAGCACTTCGAATCGCGGGATTCTGAAAAGCCTCCATCACATGCAGCATTTGCTGAAAATCCGAGATACTCTTGTTATTCAGTTGGATTCCGGCATCTTTCAAAATCCGGGCAATACTTTCAAAACTCAAATTCACACTTCCGAGTTGCCGTGCCGCTTTAACCGCAAGCATCGCTTCGGACCAGCCGGACTGATTCGAATATGTACCGAGAGCCCCTTCCTTCAAGTTCTGCAAGAATTGCAACGGATTAAGCGCCGCTAACCGCAAATCCTCTAATGAAAAGAGCGAGGTCGACAAGCCTAAATGTCCCAGCAAATCATGCATGCCCGAGAAAGCGTCCGCGGACTGTGCGGCATCCATTCCGGGCAATTCAAACGCGGCCGTCTTCGAATGAATCGCTTGAATTAAATTTAAAACAGAAAGCTCTTCCCGGTTCAAATCCGCAGACAATTGTGAAGATTGCGAAAAACGACCAGCAAGCGATTGCACAGCAGCCAATATTTCACTTGAAGCGCCACGCGCCTTTAGAATATCCGCAAGAATTTTAAGCGATTCAATATTATTTGCCCCACGCGAAACAGCTTGAATATCAGCCGAAGTCAAAAGGGCGCCAAACGAGTGCTCAGCATCAAGCCCACTACTAACATCCTGCAAAATCTGGAGAGCATGCCCTACCCCAAACTGCTCAAAAAGCACGCTGATTTTTTCAATTGAAACCGCATCGTTAAAGACACCCGCCTGCTTGAGTTGAGTCAGTAATTCACGATAATGGTTAAGCGTAAGCCCGTTCTCGCCGTGACTGAACTGGGTCATGTCCACCGAAGGTGCAAGCTTGGAAATAAACCCGATAAAATCTTGATAAGCCAAAGCCGGATCGGAACTTGTCGCAACCAACTTGGATAAATCAGCGAGACCAAAATTGCTGAGCTGGCTTCTGCCCTCCGCAGAAAGAATCGTTTCAAAACCCGACAAGAAGCCGGCAACTTGTGCATTCTTTTGGATCGATAGCGGTTGAATAAAATTAAGCAATTGCCCCCATACCGCCGCACGGTTGGAACCGGCAACATAATGAGCCGCTAGATTGGTCAAATCTCCCGCCGTTAATTTTTCGAAGCCGCCGCGCTGATCAGCCACAATTTTCAAATCATTCAAAAAGTTCACCGCGTTTTGCGGCAGATTAAAAGCATTTGAATGCTGCGCCGCAAACTTCAGGTAACTTGCGGAATCCCAACTTAAACTCTTATTCGCATACATAAAAACGGCCGCCGCCGATTGTGCATCAAGATTCATTCCGGACATTAACGCAGCCAAATTTTGATTGAATTCAGGCAAATTCGCGTCAAGCAAATCGATTTGACTAAAAATTTCGGGATTTGCAGTCAAACGCGCAACCTGCGCCAATGACAAACTTCCGAAATCAAAATGAGGAACACGTTCAGAAAAATGAGCCGAAACTTTCATCATGTCAGACAAATTGAAAGCGCCCATGGAAGAAAACGAGAGGATATACTGCAACGCGCGTCCTGCGGGTAATTGTGTCAATTCCGATAGCATTTCGGCATCACCGACGAGCCCCTCTGCTTGAAGCTGTGATAGCCGAGCAAACACATCAAGCACTCCGACCCCTGTAGACTGCTGAACTTGATTAAGGAAATCACTGAGACCATTCCAACTGATATTCGAGGGCAAGCCTGTCTTCATTTGTGAGAGATGATTCAACACGTTGATCGCACCAACATCCAACGACGAAACCCGAGCCTTAACCGCCGCTAAAATTGCTTGCGGACTCTTTAGATCGGCGATTGTTACCGGAGTAGCACCTTTGTCGAGCGAGGTTAACCACGCTGTGAGCCGAGTGACGTTATTCAAGCCTTGTATGCCTGAAACTCCGGGCACCGCCCACTGTAACGCGGCAACCTTAACTCCATCCGAAAGACCCTCTAGGGCATTCAACAAGTCTTGGACACTTGCTTTTGAATTAAACTGAAAACCTTGATTTTTTTGCAGCCATGTCGGTTGAAGCAATTCAGAAACTTTCTTCAGCGCGGATAAAACACTGTTTAATTGCCCCGCATCTCCATTGTTGGCAGCAAGCTCTTGATTAATAAATGACTGTATGAGCTCAATCATTTTCAATGGGTTTTGACTATCTTCAAGACTAATGGCAGGCGCACCTGCTTGCCCCTTAAGACTGTTGAAAAATTTAATAAAACTCGCAGAAAGATCAAGACTATTAAGGCCCAGATTATTCGCGAAGCTAGCAACCTGCGCCGAGGAAAGTGACAGAACCAAAGAGGACTTAAGAACATCCTTTAAACTGCGCACAAGCACAACGGAGCGCTCTGCCGTGCCCAGCTGTCCGGAATTAAACTGAGTTTGAACTTTCTGCAACGAAGTAAATATGTCTGCGTTAAAAGCAAATTGGAAGTCAAGTGAGCCAGCCAATCGGCTCATGGCTTGCGCCTGGCGATAACTCAAATCAGGCGCGTTTGACGCGGACAAAGCCGTGAGCTCCGCAATTTCCGATATCCCCAAAGCCTTCAACGATTGATTCAAAAACTGAACTTGGCTTGCGGAAAGTCCATGAGTTGAAACATGCTGAATAAATTGATCCAGAGAAATATTGGCGCCTACATTTCCGGTTACAATCATGCTCAATATATTTTGAAGAGATTGGCGATAACCCGCGACTCCTCCCGGTTGAGATAAAATGCTGTTTAACTGCCCTGCGTAATCGATACCTGAAACTCCCAATCCCTGACTTAGTTGTGACATCACGGAAAAATTATCAAGGTGGCTCAGAAGCACAAAGTCGTGCATCTCCAATCCTTCGACGAATTTTGAAGAATCAACCTTCAGCTGGCTCAAAGCCGGCCCGAGAGTCGCCAAGGCAACTTCCACTTCCAGTGTCGTTGAAGCGCCGTTTTTAAGAACCTTCAGTGAATCAACCAAATCTTGATAAGGCAGCGCGTTTGCCCCTGTAATGGAACTTAAATCAATCGATTGAAGTAATGCGTCCGCTACTTGTGAATAATTTCCGCCAACCCCGAGAGATTGCACAAAATTTGAAACCGAAATTTGCCCGTTTTGCAAAAGAGACACAGTATTGGATGCCATATGAAATCCGCCGCCCTCACCGATCGCTGACCCCGACTCCTGAAGAAGCTGTAAAAAGGCATTGTTTTTAATTCAAACAATGTCACTGAAAAATAATTCGATTGTAGGCTCGAGAACTCCTTCATCCAGCCAACCAAAAGCATAAGCTCCCGTTTCCCCCAAAGCGCCCTTTGAGATATCGCCCGGAGTGCTGGTAATCTTATTTGAAAGCTTGAAAATTTGACCAAACAAAGGAATATCTTCATACGCACGGCTCATAAACGGCAAGGCTGTGCTAAACACAATGAAAGTTGGTAGTCCGGTGCCGGCAAAATCTCCAAAAGTATTTTGATAGGCTTTTTCAAAGGGATCACCGTCACCAAGCCCCCACATATTGACCAGGATCGACTTATACAACTTTTCGCCAAAAGAAAGTTCTTTATCATCTTTCCATGGTGCCTTCCCTTCTGCGATACTGGCTCGAATCTGGTCTTCGCTTTGACCATTCTCTGAAAGTAGCCCCGAATTCAAAATAAGGTTATTGATTGTACTTGTCATAAATTTACTGATCACATTCAATCCAACACCAAATCGCAGCTGCATGACCATGCTGTTAATCAAGCCTGTGGAAAATGAATTAAGCATAAACTGAGTAAAACCCCTGAACGTCCCGAAATATCTCTCAGACTGTGCATAGCCCTGAACGATGTTTTTCTCAAAGGCAAACGACGCATGCCCCGCCGCGGCAAAAACAAATCCCGCAGCAATCAATAATCCGCCCAACGACTTAAATCCCGTGGTATCCGCCCCAAAAAATCCTGATTGGGAAATTCCATATCCTAGCGATGCAATTCCTCCCAAGAAAGAAGTTCGGCCAGCCGTCTGTAATACGGCTCCCAACAATTCAAAAGTACTTCCGCCTTTTTCAAAAAAATCGACCATAGGCTTCACTGTGAACAAAGCAGCATCCGCCAAAAGTCCGGGGACAGCCTTAACTCCGCTGACAATCGCATTCGCGAACCGGCTCATAAAATTACCCGATTTGAGGAAATTCACTGTGGCAGACCAAGCACCTTTCACACCGGAGAGAGCTCCCGATAACTTCTCAGTTGCTGCCTTTACAAATGACTCGTTCTTTGCCTGTCCAAAAAGACCAAATGAAGCTTCCATGGCAAAACTAGAAACAGTCTGTGAAAAGGCATTATTGGCAGGTTTAAAAATAGCTGAAATCAAAGGTTTAACGACAGCACTATAAGCCAAATAAACTAACCCTGCCGGAGAAAACATAAATCCCCCCGCACTCAATAATCCCAATGACTTAATGCCCAATCCAACCATTTGCATCGTTGAGTTGTTTGTCGCGATACCAATATTTTCAACCACATCGCCTACAATACTTGCACCAACTCCGATACCGGTAATTGAAGCCATTGACCCCAATAATCCACGCGCGCTAAACCCAATTTTCTCTCCGGCAGCGTTTCTGGCAAAAAATCCCAGAAAACCTGTTCCCGCCGCAATTCCGCTGACAATCTTTCCAACTCCGGACGCACCGAGCCAAACGTTCACGCCAACCATACCGAAGGTACCCGCAATCCCGAATGCTAGGCCCGCATCTCCGTTATAGGCGCCGAATGCGATCCCGGCACCGACGCTCAAGCCCGCAAAAATAAGGCCAGCTGTTCCGATTGTCGTCAAAGCACTTCCCAATGCGGTTAAAGCTCCGGCTCCTAAAATAATCGGACTCAAAAGCACCGCCCCAACAGCCGCGACGGCAGACGCCGCCACAATCCCAACCTTAATTCCCAAAGACTGGTTATCCGACAAATTAGAAAGAGCTAAGTACCACGGCTTTAAGTCTCGATATTCACCCTGCTGAATAGACCCATTTTCATAAGTTAAATGAATATCACCCTGAAGATTTCCGCCGGAATCATACACATTAACAACTCCACCTAACTGCTCACTGAACGTTGTGCTCTTCATGCCTAAAAAGTTTGTTGAGGTATTTTTTAGCTGAATTATGTATGCATCCTGGAATGATCCATCTCCGGTTAAATTTTTACCTGTATAAAGAACCGGAACTACCTTTTCGACTTCAACTCCATCAACCACAACCTTCACCGTTTTATCAACAAACACAGCTTTACCAATCAACTCACCCGTATTGACATCGTATATCTCATCGGTATATTTACCCACGCTTTCGTTATAAATTTTCCCGGGAGTTTCATAAAATTTTTGCCCATCACTTCGGTAAACAAGCTCTCCTGTAGCAGAAATCTTATATGCTTCCCTCAAAAATCCGTTCAAATACCCATGCACTACCTTATTCCCCGCCGAAGGATTCTCCTTATCCAACGGCACAACTGCATAATAGTCGGTGACATTACCGTACTTGCTTGTCACGTATGTCATTTGTTTAAATGTTTTTGAAGCTTCATCCCAAACCCCCTCGACTTTGGTGTTCGCTCCGCCTTCTTGGTTTGAGCCAATTGAATACAAAAATTTCATTCCATCTGCACCATCCTGCGTATACCGCAATGAGAGCCCATTCGTGGCGTCAGATTTCAACATGAAGAAAATACCGGGATGATCGCTGACTGTCGCTTCAGCAATCGTAAGAATCTTCGGATCAATGCCGTCCACACGCTTCAGGATATCTAGATTGTAAGAGCTGCCCTGTTGCACCGGCGCACCATTCACAAAGTTCTGAGTTCCAATAATTTGTCCGTTAAAATTAACTATCAAGCTCGCTCCATCAGTTCCCAGTGCACTTGAAACCCCTACGGGCTGATAAATCCCGGCAATAAGTTTCGAAGCATCAACACTTTTTACCGTGCCTGTGGCATCGGCACCCAAACTAAACTGTTCGGCCGTTTGAGGACTAAAAACATGGGACAAATCAATTTCACCATTTGCTCCGACTTTGCCCATGTATTTAGGAATAT
Organism: uncultured bacterium; assembly: GCA_964610145.1. GTDB lineage: Bacteria > Omnitrophota > Omnitrophia > Omnitrophales > Aquincolibacteriaceae > Multiplicimicrobium. The sequence continues at coordinate 6,335 of CAZSVD010000019.1, forward strand.
TGGTTCCTTCAAATGTCTCTTGTTATATTGCGGTCGATGAAAAGACGCCTTGGCTTTTATCCCAGGGAATTACAAACGTAACATCATTCAGAGTGACATCTTCGCCGAGCGCATTCTGATAGGAAATGCCGGATTTTTTGAGCTGTCCGACTAAATCACCAATTTGAGCTCCGGTTGAATCCGTCGACAGTTTGAAAATTTGACTCCCATAGACAAACTGCCCCGACATATCCACAAAAATTTCTTGATCGGGAGTTGTTAATCCCAAATCATTGATTACTTTACTGGCTACGCTGGTCAGATGAAGATCCTTCATCATCGTTCCGATTTGCGTGCGGTTCTCACCCAAAATTTGCGACAAGGAAGTGATGCTTCCGATTTGCCCCCCAAAGCCCTCACCACTCAGGGTGTATATATTATTCCCTTCACGCATCGTAAACTTGCCGGACTCTTGATCAAAACTTAAACCTGCTTTTTGAGTGAAGTCGATAGCATTAGTTTGACCATTGAAAGTAAGCTCTTGCAAAGTTGCCTTCGTTCCGCCACTGGCCATATCAATAAAAAGATAAGAATTGTTTCCGATATCATTGACCTTCACGGACATCGTCATACTGCTCACAAGATCGTTATACATTGCGGTAGGAATAAACATATTTTGAGAATGGCCATCAACAGTAATGTCCTGATAAGTTCCCACTTTCAATGAGGCTGTTCCCTCAGCACGAATCCCCTCCGCCAGAAGAAGCTCCTGCACACCCGATAGAGTCATGCCAAACTTTCCATCGTAGGCTTCATTATAAATTCCGGAGACAGACTTATCCGCAATTTGAACGAGGAAAACCGTGTCGAAGCCGCCCTGCTCATTAAGCGCAAGCTTACCGTAGCCCTGCGATGCATCCCAAATCACCTGGCCATTAGCGTCTTTCGCTCCGCTCCATGGGTGATTAAAGGTATAGTCATAACTTCCGTCGGCAGCTCGTACGCGTTCATCCAGTATGTAACCGCCATATTGGCTGTTTTCCCCTGATATAATCTTGTCGGTAATCGTCTGCTTTTCAAGAATTTGAACCTGATTGCCATTATCATCAATTTTCGTGCTATAAATCATTTCTTGGCTTCCTAAACTCTGCCAATTCTGCCCCATCTCAAAACGCAAGTTTGCCAATTGATCACTATTGAGGCCTGTGCCATCCATAACCAGTTCACGCTGTATCCGATCTTCCCCGTTAATCGTGACACGCGATGTTTGATCAATCATGTTGTAGGTCTTTTCGCTAGCAGCTTCTGCAGGATTAGTTGTAAATTTCCCTGATGCGTCAATGTAGCCTGTAATCTTATTAGTTTCAGAAATAAAATTAAATTGAGCATCATAATGAGTGATATGGTCAGCATCACCCCGTTCAACCGCAGTGTAGGATTCTTTCAGAATATTTCCCGATGCATCTCTAGTGATGTTGCGGGTAACATCCTGAATGACTTCTGTCCCCTCTTTGTTAAAGGAATGAATTTCGGTAGGAATATAAGCACCATCCTTATCAAAGTTTCCAACCTGAAAATCATCTGAACCTTGTACCTGTTTGATCACATTTCCGCTTTTGTCGTCACGGTAGGTAATGACGATTGTCTTTTGAAAAATATTTTTCCCGCTATCCGTCTGAATCGTTTGATTAAAAACCTCTCTGGTTTTGACCAAATTTCCATTTTGCATTTTATAATCAATGAACCCCTTATTATTCGCGAGGGTTTCCGTGTAAGTGCCATCCAAATTGCGCTCAGTGACCGAGAACAGCGCTCCTGTTTTATCAAATTTGGTAATGGTATCAAGCTTACCATTGATATACTTTGAAACCACAGCGCCGCCGGATTTATCGAAACTAATATTGGTCTTGATAAGATTTCCATTGATATCCACGTCGCGTGTGGTCGCGCTGACTTGAGATGGTTTCAAACCAAATTTTTCAGCCAGTGCCTGCACGCCGGCTTTGTCACCAAGATCATAATCAGCACCGTTTTTCCCAAGCACTGCATTTTGGACACTTTCAACCTGAGATTGTGTTGCGCCGACGACGGTGACTTCTTCCCCTGTGCCTTGCCATTTTCCGTTTTCATCTTTTTGATAGGTGCTGATGCTTGTGACGGTATCTCTCAAATTGAGCGGGTCAGAAATCGGCATCGTGTCAATGCGCTCATTGCCATTGTAATGACTCGCCTTGGTCACATCTTTTACATGCCCGACCGGGTTACCGTTTTCATCGACATTCTGAAATGTTGTCTGTCCATTTTTGGACGTAAAAACTCCGGTCACGTCGCCGGCCGCATTTCGAGTGTATTGCTCAATTCTATCGAGCCCGCCGCTCTCACCGTAAAAACGCTGCTCAATCAGCGTATCTCCATCAAAAACTTTCGCGACTTTTCCATTATCATTCATCTCATAGTGATAAACCGTATCTTGAAAATCACCATTCTTATCACGAACCGCGTAAACATCCATTCTGTCGGCTTTTCCCATTCCAACGAAATCACCCTCAACCCAATTTCCCTGCGTATCAAAGTGTCCGCCTAACTGTCTGCCTTGCCCGCCGTTTTGATTAAAATATGTTTTTGCGGACAAGCCGGAGCCTATCGTAATATCTCCTGTAGTGGGGTCTTTATACATGGCATTGCCGTGACTATCGAACACAAGGTCCGCATAATCGACATCGTGGCCCGTGGTGGCCTGCGCTGAAGACATGGCTGACAGCGCCGAAGTGGCTTGAAACGCAGCTGTTCCGGCAGTAGCTAAAATTGTTTTTTCGGCAAGTTCCGATAATTGATCATCAACAGCATCCTTTTTGCCGTCATAATTATTAGCGATATTCTGAATTTCCTGCTGAAGAGCATCGAGCGCGTCTTCAAACGGCTGCTTAACCCCTTTGATTTGATCTTTGTATCCTTGAACATCATCTTCTACCTGATCACGAGCTTCGTCTTCAGCGTCATTATCAATCCAGTCATCAAGCTCTTCACTGCATGCATCTTTTGAGTCCGGATCCGTAAAATCACAAGAATCAGAAAATTCCCAATCGGAAAGCGTTTCAATATCACATTCAACCTCATCTGCTTTATCATCACTTTCCTTTTTTGCCTTATCTAACTTGCCTTGAAGTCCTTGGCACCACTTGTCAATTTCGTCCGCAGCATCTTTAAGCGCCTGAGCATCAGCTCCGGGATCCTGTGGGGGACTGCCCAGTTGCTGCATCGTGTCATTGTGCATAATTCCGGCATTCGTGAGCGCAATATCCCATTGATCCTGCAAATCCTGACGGGATTTATCAAAATCCGCATAAAGTTCTTCCTTTTTTTCCGTGAAATAATCTGCCCAACCAGGCAAGCCGCATCCCCCTCCATCAGCCCGATCACATTCCAGCTCAGGAAATTGAGTAAAAAATGATGCTTCAATTTCCGCGGTACTGTTTGCAATATCTTCCTCAAGATCTGCTGCTTCTTCGCCAAAAGATTCATTGATATCTTGAAGTTGATCTGAGTAACCTTGCTGTGCCTCATTAAAGGCATCAATCCATTGTTGCAACGCATCCCAATACTGTTGCCACATGTCATCCGCCTGCTGTCTCAATTTGTCCGATTCAGCCTGAATTTTTCCGACAAAGCCGGAAGCGGCATCATAAGCATCCTGAACCTTATCTCGCATATCATCGAGCGCATCATTAAGCGCATCTTTTATATTATCCGCAGGAACCTTCCCGGTAACTTTCCAAGTTTGATTTTTATATTCTCCCTCACACTCTCCGTCGTCTTCATAGCAGGGCTCATAATAATTTCCGGTCGGAGTCCCTTTCACATCAGTAGCGCACATACCGGATTGATCGGTGTAACCTTCTGGACATTCGGGCGAACAGTTTTCTTCTCCCGGCGTGCATGATTTTCTTCCGGTTGTGATCGGGGTCGCGTCTGTTTCACATTTCATTGAGCTCGAACTATACGTTCCGGCAGCACATGTCGGATTACATTCACCGCCATCAGAGGGTCCCGAGCAAGTATAAGTACCTGGTTGTCCAGGGGTTTCCACAATACAAGACTCTCCCTTCTCATTAGTATCGCCTTCATTACACGCTCCTCCTTGGACAGATACCGTTGTTCCAGGAATTTCAAGCGTATACCCCGCCTTCGGCTTGGTTTTACCCATAACTTCAGGAATTTCCATGGTATAACCCGGTGTATCTGGGTATTCAGAGCTATAACCGGAACAAGGTGCCGACTCAGAAAAGCATTCTTGTCCTCCGGGAGTCCCTTCTTGATAGCCTTCACAAGTATCACTATTAGGCGAGCAATCCTCACCCCCCGCATAGTATCCCGAACAAGGCGCATCAGCTGAAAAGCACTCGTCTCCACCCGGAACATAACCCTTACACATTTCTGTGCTCTCATAACACAGCTCACCGCCCTCCGTATCAGGGTAATGTCCTGTACCTTTCGTAGCACCCACACAGCCTTCCTCACCA
>CAZSVD010000020.1:0-4072 GCA_964610145.1 uncultured bacterium
TCAGTCTTCGGAACTGAGGGTTACAGGTTCAATTCCTGTCGGGCGCATTCTTATGAAAATGGGCGACTGCTTCATCACAGGCTTCTTTTCTTCGTCAACGTACATCCCCCTCAGGCAATCGATTCAGCCCATTTTGAGAAGAATGAAACAGCTGTCAGGAGTTGAAACGAACCGCGCAATTCAATTTACGGGATTTTGATTCAATGTTTTTATATTCTCGCTGTAAACATCGTAGTTAGTCTTCAGCTCGATTCCATCCATTTTAAGTTTACCGAATGCCTCATGTGCGGCCTTAAGACGCGGGACAGTAATCGGCCGGCTTTGGTAATAATCATAAAAAAGCGATAAGGCCTGTCTGTCGTATTTTGCAAAATGCTCCATTACATCAAGTAAACTTTGCGGATCATAGCCTGATTGAACCATGGCATTCATGGCCCATTGATCGCTCGAGAGAATTCGTGATTCGAGGTTCGGATCGCGCGCGTAAGCCGCGTGCAGCGCAACAAGCCCCAGACTCGCCAACGCGCCGATTTGACCCAGCATAGGACCGATCATCGAGCCGACCTGCGTGACTCCATCCATGGTTTTTCGTAGAGGGTTAAATTGCGGATCGAGAAATTGAAGCTCTCCGATTTCATGTCCCAGAACCGAAGCAAGTTCCGCTTCATTTTTGAGAAATACCAGAAAAGATGTTGTGATGTAAATGTCTCCGCCGGGTGCGGAGATAGCGTAAATGCGCTCATCATTCAGGATGGTTACGCGGTAATTCAGGTTTTTTCTTTTCGCATGCGCCGCCAGTTTTGTGACAATCTCCTGGACATAGTTGTTCAATTTGGTATCCGGATAAGGTTTGAAATCGTTGATAATTTGCTCGTGAATCGCTTCTCCGGCCGCAAGCTCTTTGGAAGACGCTGAGAATTGATTTGAATTTTTTTGAGCATTTGAAGCACAGCCTGAATAAAAGAAAAAAAAGGAAAGCAGGAAAGAGGAAAAAATTCTTCGAAATGTTAGGTCTGTTTTCTGCGCAGTCACTTTTGATCCTTATTTTGCGATCAGCAAAATTCCACCTGCGATTAGCCCACAGCTAATCGCAAGGCTTCAACGGAGACGCTATCAAGGTTTCATTTCAAAACGAGGTCCGAAGGCTTTTAGCCGAGGACTGTTCGAGTTTTGAAATAAAATTTGATAAAGCGGAGTATATGCGGCTGGAGGGACTTGAACCCCCACGCCTTACGGCGCCAGATCCTAAGTCTGGTGCGTCTGCCAATTTCGCCACAGCCGCGCATTTAAAAGTTCAGTAGAGTTTAAAACTTACTGGACGAAAAGGGAAGAGTGTTAAAGAACAAATAAATAAGAAATTATTCAAGGGATCGGTTCCCTGCATTCGCTCTACGCTCGCCGCGTGAGCTCATTGTGGGTAACCAACCGCTTCGTCTGGACTTCGCCGCATCCAAATCAGACATTGAGTCGGATTTGGATTTTGCTCAGCTCCATAAATTACGAAGCTCCCTTCGAGCCCTTCGATTCCAGATATTCTTTTCCAAATGGGCTGAATGCCAGGCGCACACGAGCGACTGAGGAGGCGTACTAAAGATGTACGCCGCACGAAGAAGCGAAGTGTGTAACGCAGCAGACACCCATTGGGGAAAGAATATGGGCCGAGTAGGGATCGAACCTACGACCTACTGATTAAGAGTCAGCTGCTCTACCAACTGAGCTATCGGCCCACGCGAAACAAGGGCTTATGACGAATTAAATTCGCCTAAGGGAAGCGGGATTCTACTGGAGAATCACCGAGTTGACAAGCTTGGGAAAAGCGAATGCCCGGCAGTTGGAGTTTTCTCGGAAAAAGAGCAGTTCAAGGTTTGACAAATGGGAGGGGGTTCCTTAGAATACGCAGCTCTTAATCATAGCTGTTTTCATTTTCTATGCGGGTATAGCATAGTGGTAATGCACTGCCTTGCCAAGGCAGCTACGAGGGTTCGATTCCCTCTACCCGCTCCAAAACTAAGAGAGAAGGATCGCTTTTCTTAGTTTGGTTATTCTTATTTGTTTGTTACGGATTAGGAGAACCCGGGACATTTGTTCCGGGTTGCTTTTTTTGTTATTTATGTTTGGCTCTGCGCTACGCGCAACCGCGGCGAATAATGAGCCCTGTTTGGTCTCAAAGGAGTTTTTGTGAGTCAGGTTTTGGAAGGTTATAAGATTAAGGTTCAAAACGGTAAAGCGTGCGAGAAAACTTTGACCATCGAAGTTTCAAAAGAGCGCATCTCGGCCGAGTATGAAAACTTTTATGAAGCGATTGTGCATAAGGCAAAAATTCCCGGCTTTCGTCCCGGAAAAGCACCGCGCAATATTTTAGAAATGCATTTCAAGAAAGACGCGGATGGTTCCGTGATGGAGCATCTCGTCAATGACGCATTGTTCAGCGCGTTGAAAGAAAACGATATTCATCCCTTGCTCAATCCGGTGGTGGAAGACATTCAGTTCAACAAAGATAAGCTGACATTTAAAGCGCGCGTGGAGACCCGCCCCGAGATCAAACTTTCCAAAATCACCGGGCTTTCGGCCAAAAAGACAAAAGCAGAGGTTCCCGCTAAGGAAGTGGAAGCGACATTGAAGCGCATTCAGGAATCTCAGGCTCAATATAAAACCGTGGAAGACCGCGGCGCCAAAGAAGGCGATTTTGTTATTGTGGATTATGTCTGCGAAGTGGACGGCAAGGAAATCGAAAAGAAAGAATCAGACTGGGTTGAGATCAAGAAAGATGAGTTTCTCAGAGGTTTTTCGACACAGTTGATTGGTATTAAAGCCGCGGAAGAAAAAAATGTTGAAGTGACTTTTCCGAAAGAAACCGCGCGCAAAGATATCGCGTCGAAAAAAGCGACTTTTAAAATGAAGGTCAAAGAAATCAAAGAGCGCAAGCTTCCCGCGCTTGACGATGAATTCGCCAAACAAGCGGGTGACTTTGAAAATTTAAAAGCGCTTAAAGACAAAATCGAAAAAGATTTATTGGTTCAGAAAGAGCGTGAGTCTGATCAGGAAGTTGAGAAGGCTTTGATGGAGCAGCTCGTGAAACACAATAAGATTGAGCCTCCGAAGGGACTTGTTGATCGTCGCATTGAAGAGATGATGGAGCAAGCGCAAAAGCGTATGCAGGAATCAGGGCAGAAAGTTCCCGAGCCGGATGCCAAGGAAAAGGAAAAAGCCCGCAAAGATTTAGAACCAGAAGCAAAGAAGCAGATTCAGCTCGCGTTTTTACTGGATGAAATCGCGAAGACGCAAAATTTAAAAACGGAAGAAGCGGATCTGGATAAAAAGTTCGCAGAATACGCCGAAATTTACCGTCAGCCCGCCGAAACGGTAGCGCAATATTACCGCGGGAACGCGGAAGCGCTTGATCATTTGCGCGAAGTGGTTCGTCAGGAAAAAACAATTGCTTGGATCAAATCCCAGGCTGAGATCAAGTCGTAAGACGATTGAATTAGAAATTAATTAATACCTGGCGTCGAGGCAATTTAAAAAATCCTCGAATGCAAGGCGTGAGCGAGTGCCCGCGGAGGCGTACTGAGAGCGTGCGCCGCACAAGGAATCGAAGCTCACAATGCGGCAGATGAGATTTTTCAATTGCCGAAAGGAAGAATATATGAGTTATTTAGTTCCAATGGTCGTTGAGCAAACCAGCCGTGGCGAGCGTTCCTACGATATTTACTCCCGTTTAATGAAAGACCGCATTGTCTTTATCGGAACTCCGGTGGATGACATGATGGCCAACATTATCATCGCTCAAATTCTTTTCCTTCAAATGGAAGATCCCGATAAAGATATCAATATCTATATCAACTCTCCGGGCGGATCCGTGACGGCGGGGCTTGCAATTTATGACACGATGAAATTCGTCAAATGTGATGTCGCGACTTATTGTCTCGGACAAGCCGCGAGTATGGGGGCCTTTCTTTTGGCGGGCGGCACGAAAGGGAAGCGTTATATTCTTCCGAACGCGCGCGTGATGATCCATCAGCCTTCCGGCGGCGCGGGCGGCACGGCTTCGGATATTCATATTCAGGCCAAA
>CAZSVD010000021.1:0-3773 GCA_964610145.1 uncultured bacterium
GGTTCGGCTGTCCACAAATTCGATTTGTTTAAAAGTCGCCGCTTTTTTACTGAAAGCTTCCGTTGCGACGCGGGCCGTTTCTTCATCCGGCGACTCAATAATCGCGATTAAGAAGCTGGTTCCTCCCACATGGCTCATCAATTCATTCAGATTCGTGATCGTGGAATGTTTGGCGGGAAGCAAATCCATGAAATTCGCATGAAGCTTCAATTTGGACGCAACAGGAACCAGCGCAGCCGTGGCAACTGCGAAAGCAAGAAGAATCCAGCCCGCATAGCCGCAGACTAATTTTGCCTGCAGCCCGGGTAAATCCCATTTCTTAGGGCGCAGAGTTGATTTTGTTTTCTCTTTTTTATTCAAAGGATTATCTCTTTAAAAACGACATGACCGATTAATGATTATTTTTCTGTGATTGCTTTTTGAGCTTTGACGAGACGCTCGCTCATCTTGGACAGCAAATTATCAACGGAGCCATCTTGAATCATTTTATTAAATTGCGTTTTTAGATCTTCGGTCATGGAAACACCGTCCATAAAAATATCATAAATTTTCCACTGTCCGTTGTCTTCATACAAATCATAAGTGACCGGAACATCCAAATCAGCCTCGGAATCCTTCACAGTGCTTGCGACTTCCACTCCACGGGCAATCGGCCGGGCCTCACTGTAAACCACTTTTTGTGTTCCCAAAAAGCTGTTGGTGCGCGGATACGCGATGCTCGCAATTAATTTTGAGAACAAATCCAAAAAAGACTGCTGCTGAGCGGCGGACATCGTCCCCCAGTGTTCCGTCAACGACTTCTCTCCAATAGCTCTCAAATCTAAGTACGCGCCCGTCTGGGCGACCAAAGCTTCATGTCTTGCTGCGTCTTCAACAGGAAACTTCATCGAGCGAATTCCCTCCATAAACGCCTCAACACTGGCGGGAGCGGATTTTCCGGCTTCCGCGTAAGAAGAGTGGGTCGCTGAAAAGAAACTTACGGCGCAGATTAAGACAATCACACACTTTGGAAACATTTTTTTAAACACGGCATTTCTCCTTAAATAAAATCAAACCGGGAAAGAAGAATTCTCAAAAATAATTTGAGAACCAAGTTTTGGCAGTCAAAACTGATTTTTCCAGGACTCCACGCGGAACATAGAGAGGTTCGAGCTCTCTTTTAAAATATTCAATCCAATGCAGCATTCCAAGCGCGGGCACCAGCACTGAACTGCGCAAAATCTCCGGTGTGGTGTCAAGCTGATGCGATACCCCTATTTTACCGTCCACCGAGCATTCTTTCTGCATCCACTCAAGAAATCCGTCCATTTGAACGGGCCCGCCCGTAAAAAAATAATCGGGATGAAACACTTTTTCTTCGGTGAGCATTTGATTCACCTCGTTACCAATAATAGTCATCCACTCTTTGACAAGCGGCAACCAAAAATCCTGAAAATCCCCGCGGCGAATGGTTTCCCGCGACTGCTCTGACTTCGACCAAAGCGGAATAATTTCATCTTTTTTGATTTCTCCGTGCACAGTGCCATACTTCTCTTTTAAATTTTCAGCCTCGACAGGATCCAGACGGTATTTCTCAGATAGTTTTTCGGTGAGCCATGCTCCACCCACGGGGATGAAACGAGTCGCACAAATACGCTGATCTTTCCATAAAATAACCTGAGTGCAGCGATCCGAAAAATCCAAAACAACCGCTCCATTTTTCTTGTGCTCGGGTTTCAAAACAGCCTCAGATACAGTTAATGTCTTAGGAAAAAAACCTTTAACTTCCAAATCGAGACCTCCAAAAATTTTAACGATATTCCGCAGCCCCTGATAATCCATCGAAAAAAGCTGAACCTGAGCGCCTAAACGCTGTGCTTCCAAATCAATCGGGTTCTTTACCCCTGCCATATCATTCACAACAAAGGACTCAGGAACGGCCGTTAAAACGGTTTCCTGCAAAGGTAATGTCGCGACGCTGCGAGTTTGTTGAATCACAGCACGAACGTCTTCCGCAGTAATCGTGCGAGCCGAAGAATAATATTGGGAACTTTCAAACCGGTGATGCCTCAGTGAAGCATTGCCTAAAACAACATAGACCGGTGTCTTTTCCAGTTCTGAAAGCGGAGCTAAATCACTTAAGACACGTTCAACCGAAGTGGTTGCATTTTGGAGATTTGTGACAAGACCATCCGTGAAGCCATCCGGAAATTTACGCTCCTGAAAGCGTAATACACTGGGAACCGATTCCGCCGTTGATCCCAGAATCGCGACAATGCGCCGCGCACCGAGATAAACAACAATCGACTTACCTTTTTTTATTGCGCCGGGGTTCATCCTCTTTATTCTCCGTCTTCCGCTTTAAAATCACGCGGTTAAATCTAAGATCGACATATTCAATCACGGCGCGAGTTTCCGTTTCAACTAAATATTGATATTTACTGAAAGCCTGCTCGGGAATCGCATCATCCAAATTCATTTTAATCGATAAGTCGCCTAAAACCAAGGCGGCAGAATCATTCGGTAAAATGGAGACGGCTGTGATTTTTTCAGTCTGAGAAATGGGGTGCTTCGAAAAAGCATCGATGACTTTCACCAATCCCAAAAAATCACGCGACAAACGCAAACCAAACTTGGGAACTTGGTTTCCCAACTGTTCATCTTCAACAATATAAAGTCCATCCCGCGGCTGAGGCACCACATCCAGAACCACCGCATCGCGCGACACCATCGCCCATCGCCCTGATCTTCCAAAATGAACATACGCGAACGGAACGCGGCGATCCACGTGAATTTCGAGCTTATCAGGCAAATTGCGGCGAACATCCGCCGAAAGAACGCGATGATCGAGTTCCAAATCTTTCGCGATCGCATTCAGGTTAATTTGCGCGACATTTTTACCCAGCCACTTCTTTTGCAAAGCTTCAAGCTTAGCCAAAGGCAACGCATCGGCGGGAATCACGCGAATTGATTTCAAACTCAAAAGCGGATCCGCATAAACCATTTCTTTCACGCCCAAACCGGACCCAATTAAAAACAGCAAAAGCATCACCCACGCGAAAGAATGCACAAAAAAACCGGGGATTTTTTCAAAAAGCGAGCTCAAACGAAATTTCTTCCGTGTCGAGACATTGTTATTATTTTTTCTTTTTGCCATTTGTTTATGCTCTATTTTAATTCTTCGGTGGCTACGCGAAACGCAGAACCCTCATTTTATAGTTAAACGGAGCACAGCCATTTGTAAAATCATCAGCACTAACTCATCAAAAGAGATTCCGGCCTTACGCGCGGCCTTTGGCAACAAACTCATTTCCGTAAATCCCGGAATGCTATTCGCTTCCAAGACAAAAGGACGGCCTTTCTGATCGAGCATCATATCCACACGCGCAAAATCTCTTAACCCGAGCGCTTTAAACACCTTCACCGCGGTATTCTGAATGCGCGTCACCCAAGCTTTCGGCAATCCATGCTCCGTAACATATTCCGTATGCCCCGGAGTGTACTTGGCCGTGTAGTCATAAAATGCGCGCTTCGTGCGAATCTCCACCACGGGTAATTTTTTTCCGCCAACAATACCGGCCGTGACTTCGCGCCCTGTGACTTTCTCTTCAGCAAGCACTACTTTATATTTCGAGACCGATTTTCGGATAATATCGACATTCTTATTAAAATCCTCAATCAATTCGACGCCGACGCTGGAGCCTTCGGTCAACGGCTTGATAAAAAATGCTCCCTTAAACTTTGCGCCTTCCTTTTTCCAATTGGAGCGAGTCAGCAAACGAAACGCGGGGGTC
>CAZSVD010000022.1:0-3796 GCA_964610145.1 uncultured bacterium
AAAATGATAGCGCCACATCGCTTTCTGAAATTGAAATGCGCTTTGAAGCGCCCTCATAATTTTCAATAAAGTTGCTATGCGTAAGCATAACCCCCTTCGGAACACCCGTGGTGCCCGAGGTATAAATCAATGTCGCCAGAGATTCGCCGGAAACATTCTCAAGACACTTTGAAATAAATTCCGGACGATTGCCGGTATAGGTATGGCCATGAGCCTGCAAAACGGAAAGACTGGTGGCATGAGACGGCGCGTGATTATAAAACGTGATGATGTGAATTTGCCTTTCAAACTGTCTTAGCTTTTCAAACTGCTCAGGCGTTGATACAAAAATCGCCTTAAGTCCGGAATCCTTGATTATAAAAAATATATCCTGCGCTGAAAGAGTCGGATACAACGGAACAACCACGGCGCCCAAGGTAAGAACACCTAAATCCGCGTAAGTCCACGATGGAGAGTTTTCAGCTAAAATTCCGACCCGGTCACCCTGCTGTATGCCAATCGACGCAAGACCACATGCAGTCTGCCTAACCTCGTCGGCCCATTCGGACCAAGTGATCTCACCTTGAAATTTACCTCCGTGTTTATAGCCAAGAGCGACACGGGACTTATTTTTTTCTGCGGCTTTAAAAAAAAGGTGCGGGATAGAGACTGGCATGTCCGCTTTTAGGAAACGGTCTTACGTGCGGTGTCTTCAAGAATTTTCTTATTTCGAACAGCTTCTTCTCTTATGATGCGAAGCTTCTCCTGTGCTAACAAAGCTTCTCTCGAGGGGATAACGGGTTTGACGGAAGTTGAATTTTTTTGTATGTCATTCAAAATCTTTTGTTGAATTTGAGCTTGCTCCTGAATCCGCAACATTTGAGCGGAGCGGGATTGCTGCACGGAATTAATCTTTTTATTTAAATCCATTACAGCCTGAAGTTCATTACGTATCTCAAGAATGGCTTTCTCTTGATTTGCTGACTGCGGAGGAGGAGCCGGAATTTGAGATGCTTTTAATGGCGATTCTGCCTTATCTGTCTGAGCAGGCTTCGAATGATTGGCTAAAACTCCGCTTTCACGCTTTAGATACTTTGGCGTCAAAAATACAACACCCGCCAAAACCGCAATAATCAGGACAAAAAAGAGAGGAACTAGAAATTTTCTCATTAAATATGCCTTTCTAACCTTAGAAGACTATCATAGGTTCCGCGTTTATTCCAGCACCAGTTGGCTGATGCGTTTTAGCTTGATTTGAGCTTGCTTTTCACCTTCTTCAATAAATTTCTGAGGATGGTAAAACTCAATCCAATTACCCCCAGGAACAACGGCGTGAATATAAACATCGGCCTCATTTGCCCAGGTTTTGACCATTTCATACTCCATAAACTGAATCGTATTCATGAGCACATTAAAAACATTTGCACTATATCGACGCTGAAAACGGTGTCCGATATGAGCAAAAAATCTTTTTACCGGATTCCTTTGTCGCAGCATTTTTTCTGAATTTTCGGTATCCAGCTTATTTTTAAGAACCCGGTCATCCGGTGACGGCAAAACATTTACGGCGATAATTTTAGAAATTCCGTCTTCCACCAATGCTCTCACCGGTAGCGGATCCAGAACTCCGCCATCAATCAAATGAGTCCCTTTATACGTAAGCGGACGAAATACTCCGGGAATCGAAATACTTGCCCGAACCGCATCAAGCACACGTCCGTTTTCAAACACAACCTGTCGTGATGTTTTAAGATCCACGGCTATTATTTTTGTGGGAACCCGTAAATCCTGGAATGTCCTGTGACCAAGATATTTTCCTAAAAACCGGCAAACCTGATCACCTCGAAAAAAGCCATGATGAGGTAAAAGAAAATCAAAAAAACCGATTAACTCCGTAAAAGCTTTCCGCTTACTGGAAATTCCGCGAACAAGCGACTCGAGCTCCGCCGCGCTATACCCGGCAGCCCAAAGAGATCCCACAAGAGCACCAATACTTGAACCGGACACGACATCAACGGTAATTCCTTCTCGCTCCAAAACCTTTAAAACTCCGATATGTGCCAACCCATAAGCCGCACCGCTTCCAAGAGCAAGTCCAACAAGCTTTTTAGACCACTCCTTCGCTAAATAACGGTGCACACGCTCAAAATCAGCGGGATGTTCTGCCTCAACAGGAAAACTGACAACGCAAGCAAAATCATGAAAATTTGAGAAATCAACGTTATTCTTCTCCGCAACCTGCTGAACAAGCAGTTTGACTTCTTTTCGACCAAACCCATAGACTTCTCTCAAACTGATTAATTTTTCCTGGGCTAGCTTCAACCCATCGTTATCTCCAATCCCGCAAAGATAAACCCGGTCAGAATAATGCAGCGCCATGCGCGATAACGGATGTTTTAAGTCGGGCAGCAAAAGCATCATGTAATCATATCGGTAAGTCAAATGAGTCAAAATTTCCGAAAATATCTTTTCCGAATTAAACTCTTGCTTGCCAAGTGTAAAATGAATTCGGTCAAAGTCTGGATGCGGCGAATTCACAAATGAATCCGTTTGATCGGAATTAAAGCCTTCTTGAATCTCCAGGGAGCTGCTAATATTTCCCTGATTTGCAAAAAGACTGGCCTCAGTTAAATCGACTAAAATAACCTTTTTGGGATCCACTTGCCGGATCGTATGAACAAATCGCCTGAGACGAGCCTCGCAGGAAGCATAATCCGGAACCGCAAGCACGGACGCGATATGAACTTCACGGCGATGCGCGCTATGCCCGGGATCCGTACGAATAAGTCGACGTCCTAAGGAGCGGTTCAACTGGAGGGACAGGGCTGGAATTTTTTTAATCAGCTTTTCAAATTCTTCTTTATCAATGACAATCAAAACACCGTCCGTTTTGGCTCTAGCGGTTGCGGTTCGGTGTAAATTTCCGGTCAAAATGGAAGTCTCCCCAAAGTGATCGCCGGGGTAAAAATCCACGATCTTTTTTTCAAGCCCTGTCGATTTGGAAAGCGCAGTTAACTTGAAAAGCCCCGAAACAACAACATAAAAAGCAACGGGCGCGGCACCTTCTTCGAAAACAAGATCATCTTTCTTGTACTCAACGAGCCTTGAACCGCGGTGAATCCACTCCTTTTGCTCACGTGACAGCTCGGCAAAGAGAGGCACGTGTTGAATGGCATGCTCTTTTTGGGATTTCGGTTCGAATTTACGGGAAAAAGGTAAAAATTTCATAAGCCTATTATCGGCTTATTCACTAAAAGTTTGATCTAAACTTAAAAGAATTCTTTTTTTAAGCGGCAAAAGAAAGGAGCGCCTGGATTTTCTTCTTCCAGGAAAGCCGAACTCGATTGTATTCGGTTGGTGACCAAGCCGGCTTATAAACATGATAATTGAGGTGATTTGTAGATTGACTCATTTTATTCCAAAAACCAACCATCTCCCCAGCCAGCCGAGCAACACCCCAAGCGGTAATTTCGGATTGTTTAGCAACCCGCACCGGCAATCCAATCAAATTCGATTGATATTGCATCAAAAATTGATTGGAAGCCGCATTGCCATCCGTACGCAATTCACGAAGCGGGACCCGCGCCGCAATCTTCATTGCATCAAGCACATCCGCGGACTGCTGCGCGATCGACTCCAGCGCAGCTCTGACAATATGAGCCCGTGTCACACCGCGCGTAAGCCCGAACATGACTCCCCGCACATCAGATCGCCAATAAGGCGAGCCCAATCCGACAAACGCGGGAATCAAGGTCATTCCATGGGTATCCGGAACAGAACCGGCCAGTTTTTCAGTATCTTTGGCTGCTTTAATTAT
>CAZSVD010000023.1:0-4290 GCA_964610145.1 uncultured bacterium
CGGAATCATTAAGAAAGTGGATAATTTGATTGTCGGGCAGAACGGAGAGCTGAAAAATGCGGTGGTTTGGGTGGAAGGAGATTTTTCTGCGGCCGAAATTGCGCGTGCCGGAAAAAATCTTTCGCCTGCTTCGGTGGTGATTGATCAGACCCGGTGTCAGTTTGAACCGCGCGTGGTTTTAATTTCTCCCGGCGGCGAAGTTTTTTTTCGGAGCATGGATCCGGTTATGCATCACGTTGCGGGATATTTTCCGAACGGGAAGATTTTTTTTGAAAATATTTTGAAAGATCAAAATACGGTCGTGCGAAGAAGTTTTGATCAGCCGGGGCCGTATTTGATGCGATGTGGTTTTCATCCTTGGATGGGGGCGGTGGTCTATGTGCGTAAGCATCCTTTTTATGCCGTGACGGATGAGAAGGGAAAATACAAAATTTCAGGGGCGCCGAACGGAAACTATCGTTTAGCGGTATGGCATGAAACTCTCGGGCAGAGGGAATTCGCGGTGAATTCCGGCGGAATCACGGATGTTGTTTTTGATCGGCCCAAATAAAATGATGATGATGAGGCAAATCAGATTTTTAATTTTAATTTCGGTGTTATTTTTTGCGGGTTGCGCGAGTATGAAAAGCCCATTACTTGAAAAATACGAAAGCGAACTTGCAATGATTGACCAGCGCGCGGCGCGCGGTGAAATTACACAGACAGAAGCGGATAATTTAAAGCTTCAGGCTCAGCAAGCTTACTTGGATGCGCGTCGCTGTGAAGAAAAAAGTGTGAATGATGATATTGAACGCAAAATGCAATCCCAGAATCAAGAAGTCAATGCCGTGTTAGCGCAGGTTCGGCAAGAGAATACGTAGCGCGCCTTTCCGCAAAAGGCCCGGACTCTTCATTTTCACCGGGAAAAATTAAAGCTTGAACTTTTTGGGCCGTATAATAAGATATGCATATCTTAAATACGCGCCGAAACAATTGGCATGAAAGGGGATGTTTGTAATGAGAAAAATGATTCCATTGTTTTTATTCTTAACGCTATTGATTTCGCCCCGTGTTTTGATGGCACAGACGGCGTCAGCCGCTCCGCAAAATCAGGAGCAAAAGAAGTTTTTTGATTGGGATTTAAAGGGATCCCTTGGCCATGAAGAAGACAAATTTGATACCTATGTGCCCGCGGTATCAGGCGCATTGCTGAACGAAACTCCGCAAATCACGACCGAACTCCGGCCGATGTTTTGGTTTCATAAAATTCCGAAAGCCTCGATTGTGGGCGATGGAAATGTTTATTTGATCGCGGCTCAGGCGCGTGTGGCGTTAACGAAGCGTTTGGGGTTAATCGCGACCAAAGACGGTTATTCCTGGATTAAACCTCAAAAAACACTCACGCATGACAGCGGTTTTGCGAATCTTGCGTTCGGTTTGAAATACGCGCTAATTTATAAGCCCGAAAAGAAATTTATTTTTACGGTTGGAACAAAATATGAAGCTCCGACAGGATCGCTGAAGCTGAACGGAATTCACTTTCAGGGAAACGGCAGTGGCCTCATGGATCTTTTTGCGACGACAGAAAAGCGTTGGGGGAAATTCGGCGTGCAAAGCAGTTTTGGTTGGACGATTCCTTTTGATACTGCGCATAACAGCGGCATGATTCATTATCACGCGCATGTGGATTATGAACTTGTGAAAAATTTCTTTCCAACTTTTGAATATAACGGCTACACCGTGGCGAATCGCGGCCGCAATCGCAAGTTGGATTTTGAAGGTGTGGACGTTTTTAACTTGGGAAATGACGGCGGCGGAACGGTTAACACTTTTGCGCCCGGGTTCCGTTATCGTTTCAATGATCACGTTAATTTTGGTACGGCGCTTGAGTTTTCGGTTGGCCGTCAGGATTTGATGGATTACCGCTATATCGCGGATTTGGTCATTTCGTACTAAAAGTTACTGATTCTTTCTTGGCATAAGCAGAAAAACCGTCTCCCGTATTTCGCGGGAGACGGTTTCTTTTACCGTGGTATTTGTGAAATGACAAAGCTTAAAAGTTTTAATTGGTTCAATATTATTTTTATTTCGTTTAACACCCTCGTCGGGTTGATTGGCGCTCCAATTTATATTGCCTATCATCACGGACTTACTGCCGATGAAATCGGTCTTTATGTTTTCTTTTGTATTGCGACGGGACTTGCGATTACGGTTGGGTATCATCGTTTGTTCGCACATGTCACTTACAAAGCCAATCCACTGGTTAAATTTTTGCTCGTATTTTTTGGATCGGCTGCTTTTGAGCAATCTGCGTTGGCCTGGTCTTCACAGCACCGCGATCATCATCGTTTTGTGGATACGGCTGCGGATCCCTACAGTATTAAAAAAGGATTTTATTGGGCGCATATGGGATGGCTGCTCGAAGGGCAGTATGAATTTCATTATACGAATGTAGATGATTTGATTCGTGACCGCTTGATTATGCATCAGGCAAAATACTATGTTCCCTGGGCAATTGTGGCCGGCGTTATCACGCCTGTCCTTATAGGAGCCATTTGGGGGCATGCTCTTTCGGCATTTATCATCAGCGTTTGTTTGCGGGTGACGGTGGTGTATCACTCAACCTGGTGTATTAATTCCGTCTGTCATACTTTCGGTAATCGAACCTATGATAAACGAGCGACCGCACGTGATCACTGGTTCGTCGCCATTTTGACTTTTGGCGAAGGTTATCATAATTTTCATCACCGTTTTCCGAGCGATTATCGCAACGGCGTTCGTTGGTATCATTGGGATCCCAGCAAATGGACAATTGCCGTGCTTGAAAAAATCGGATTGGTTCGCGATCTCATGCGGGTTCCTGAGGAAAGTATCACCCGCGCCCGCCTTTCAGCTTAAAATCATTCGGTAAAGTTTAGGCGCTATACAGTCGAAGTAGCGTGATGACTCTTCGTGTCTGCTTTTGAGAGATTACCGAACTGACCTTTTGAGGCTTTTAAAAGATGATTATGCTTCGCAAAGAAAATGATTTGCCGCCGTACTGGGTATTGAGCGCGGCCGGCATTCTTTTTTTAATTGCGCTAATTGCCTATATTGATTTTTGGATTACTAACCGTATTACCTTCTCGTTTCTCTATTTGATTCCCGTGGTGATAGCCACCGGCCGATTTGGATTTCGCGCGGGCATTCTTACCGCATTTTTGACTGTCGCGACAAGTTTAACCATGGATTTGGCTACGCATACTTACTCATGGAAAGGGACGCCTTATGTTGACGCGCTGCTGCATTCAATCACTTATGTATTTATGATTCTTATTCAAAAGGGTTATCAGCATGAAAGTATGGCCGCGCGTACGGATAGTTTGACCGGACTTTTAAATCGCCGCGCTTTTTGGGAGTTGATGGCGGCGGAGGTGGAGCGATGCAAACGCTATCATCGCCCCATTTCGATTGCTTATTTGGACGTGGATGATTTTAAAGCCATTAATGACCGTTATGGCCATAATACAGGTGATCGCTTTTTAAAAACGCTGGCTAAGACTTTGGTTAAAGGCGCGCGCACGACGGATAAAGTTGCCCGTGTGGGAGGAGATGAATTTGCAATTTTGATGATTGAAACGGATGAAAATGGTGCTAAGACAGCTTTGTCGCGCCTTTGTCAGCTGACTCAAATTATGAACCAGCATTTGTTTTCAATCACAGTCAGCGTGGGTGTCGCGACATTTATCAAGCCTCCGATTACGGTTGAAGCCATGATCAGCGAGGCGGATCGTTTGATGTATTTATGTAAACAAAAAGGCAAAAATGGAATTGAAACAAACGTGATCCGCTAGTTTTTTGCGGGCGTTGCGATTTTGTTTTACAAAAGAGATGTCCGGTTGTGGCTTCGGACATTTTTTAGTAGAGTATATTCAAGTCATAAAAAAAGAAGCGGCGGAATCCGTTTTCTTGTTAACCTGGGGGATAAAATGAAGAAATTATTGGGATTGGTGATTTTGTTGGCTGTCATGTTTGCTCCGGTAAGCGCGTTTGCGACCGACTCTTATTCGGATGAGGTTACTGACAAGCTTGAGAGCGGATTGGTGAATACGATTTTGGGCTGGTCTAAGATTTTTTCTGTTCCGCATCAATATCAAGCAGCGAACAAAAATCCATGGGCGGGTGCGGGTGAAGGTCTTGTTCAGGCAGTTCAATGTACCGCAACAGGGGCTTTTGATTTGTTGACTTTCCCGCTTCAGGGTAAATTAACAGGGGATAGCTGTGTTGATTTGTCCGGTGACACCAACCAGCAGGGATCTGACTGGGAAGGAT
>CAZSVD010000024.1:0-7072 GCA_964610145.1 uncultured bacterium
CTCTGAAGTTTTCGATCAAATCTTTTTTGGTGTGTTCGGATACTGTCATGATGTGATCCGAAAGACTTACGGCGCGTTTGAGCATCAGTTCAGCATAAGAGCGCTGGAACAGATTAAGCGTGTGTTTGAATTTAAGATGGATGATATCGTGAATGGTTGTGACGAGTTTTGTCGTCCCTTTAAAGTAAGGGACGTTGTAATGAGGCGCATGCCACAAACGGCAGGTCTTTAAGAGTTCGCGGTAATTCCATTGTTCCCGGATGGAATAAATCGGGGCGTCAAAAAACATTTGTGAAAAGGAGGTGTCGCCAGCCAAACTGTTGGGTTTATAAAGCGCAAGTCTAGATCCTTCGGGACTTTGATTCGCGGTGAATCCGTTGACAAGTCCCCGCAAATAGGTTCCGATGCCGGTGTGCGCTGCCATGCGGTAATCAAGGCCGATATCAAAATGGGATGTCTGCTTCATATCAGCTTGGATGTTTTGCGAGCAATTCAATGATGGCAGCTTGCGCTCGTTCCGGTGAAACAAGTTCCTCAGAGTTGGCAGCGGTCAAAACTTTTAGTTTTTCGGTCCATGGATGCCAAAACTCAATTTGATTGGTTTTGCTCGCGACGACAGCCACAGGAATCCCCTGCGCGGCGGCAAGATGAGCGGGGCCGGAATCATTTCCGAAAAAGAAGAGCGCATTTTCCAAAAGAAACGAAAGTTCATGCAAATCGGTTAAACCGCGCAAATCTTTGACTTGATCAATGTTTGGAAACGGTGATTTTTTTTGCTCGGAGACGGAGCCCACTAAAAATACGGCAGTGATGAGTTTTGAATCTAAAAGCAGCTCGATCAGCCTGAGAAAATTCTTTTGAGGCCATTCTTTAAGCGGATTTCCCGCGCCGGAATGGATGACCGCGTAGGGACGTTCAAAATGATGCAGCTGGTGCGTTAGTTGAAACGGAGTGCTTTGAGGATATATGACCCGGGGGTTCATGATTTCGGTCCCGGGCGATACAAGGTCGGAGATCAGTTCGAGATTTAAAGGTACCTGATGCTTTTCCGGGTTGTATGGTTTTTCGTGTGTCAGCATCCATCCACCACCGGTAATTCCATAACCGATTCGAACGGGAATTCCGGAAAGAAAAAAAAGCAGATTTGCGCGTAAGTCCCCGCGAAAATCAATTGCCAGATCGAAGCGTTCACGGCAAATAATTTTTCGCATTCTAAAAAATGCTTTGATTTGATCAGATAACGAGCGCTTTTTCTGAAACCAATGCCCTTCAAATGAGATTACCTTGTCGACATTGCGATCCAGCAAAAAAATGGGCGCATTTTCGGGAGTGGTCAGCAAATGAATTTGAGCATCCGGCAATCCTTGCCGGAGTCGAAGCAAGGCGGGCCGTAACAGCAGCGCATCCCCCAAATGATCAATACGAGTGACAAGAATCTTTTTGAGCGAAGAGCTCGAAATCTTAAAGTTTCGGAAAAAAAATACAGTCAGGAGGCTGCTGATCGCATCGAACCAAAAAGTTAGATTACGCTTCCATTTCTTTTTGAATGCATACTGCCGCCGCATAAATATTTAAGCCTTAACGCTTGCGGATGCCCCAAGCATGCCCATGACGAACCAAAAGGTCATAACGGGTTGAGGGCTATGCAAGGATGTGTCAACTAGACATAGGATTAAAAAAGAAAGAGATCCTGCCAAGAATCCCCACCGTAAATCATGTTCGGGCCCCGTGTCGGAATGTTTGGGGCGATAAAGCCAGATCCAGCGAAAGACAAAAGCAAGAAAAAAGAATAATCCGGGAGCGCCGATTTCAGCGGCCATTTGCAAATATCCGTTGTGAGCATAGTAATTTTGAACGCGCCAGTTTTTGCGTGTATCAAATTGCTGGTGTGCTACAGCGTAGGTATTAATTCCTGTCCCGGTAAGCGGACGTGCTCGAATGACGTCTGCTGCGCGATGCCACAACTCAAAACGTTCAATGATGGATTGTTCTTTGTTTTCACGATCTAAATGAATTACCATGGATCTCGGCAGAAAGAAAAAACCGATGATGCCCGCCAGAAAAAGCACCAGTAAGCCCTTCCAAAGTCGTCGCAATATGAAAACAAGTGATATGCCAAATATAAACGCTAAAACTCCGCCGCGGGACCGTGTTGCAAATAAAAGAAATAACCCCAGCAAGCTTAATGGAATCCACAAAATTAGCTCCTGCCGCAATTCTTTTTTTCGAAAACAGTGAAATGTGGAAAACAAAACAACCGGAACGACGCAGACAAGATACGAGGCAAATTTTCCGTAAGTTTCGAAGCTGCCGCTTAATCGCCAGCCCGCGGATGAGGCTTGTGCATAAAAGCCTCGTAAAAAATCCACTCCGGTCACGTATTGAGTAACTCCGTTAGCTGTAACCAGTGTAAAAGAGAGTAAAAGCCATTGCCGCCATTGATTTAAACGAAGCTGGGAAGAAAAAAAACAAAACACTACAAATAGAATGATAAATTGCTGCACCAGTTTAAGCAGGCCACGAAAGCTTTGTTTTGGATAATGAGAAACGGTCACTGACAAGACTGCAGCTGCAAAAAAAAGAATGATCCAAATCCGAAGCCAACGTTCTGGAATATATGCGTGTTCACGGTGCTGGTTAACAAAAAAAGCGATTACGGCGGCGCTTAGTGCGCCCCATAAACAAATAAGCGTCAAGGCAGAGGAGAAACTTAATGCCAGCCAAAGGCAAAAAAGAAAATACCCGACAATACTCCAGAAGAAATTATTGGTCATGAATGAACTACTTAAGCTTTCTAATGCGTCTTTGCGATAACTGAAAAACCATGCGATTGTAGCAAAAATGCAGCTAAATATCCTCAATCTTAAAAGAGGTTAATTCATTTATACTCAGCGTTATGTTTTTCGAAATGTGCTAAGATGTGGCGCTTATGAATAAATCGAAGTTTTTCGGAGCCATTTCATGATCATGCTGCCATTAAAAAAAATCTTAAGACCGGTTGTTTTGCTATTGTTTTGGGCCTGTGTTTCGCTAATCATTTACGGCATCATAACGGGACTTCCCATTTCAATCGGCGCATGGTCTTATCGCGCAAAAAACCTTAAAGGGCTATCTTGTCTCGCTCTGGTACTTTGGATTTTATGTTTATCGGCTCATCCCGCAGGACCCCGAGAGGGTGTCTTGCGATTTAAAGCGAGTCTTGAGCAAGCGTTGCAAAAAAAGGCTGCGATCTGGATTCTTTTTCTTGTCTACAGCGTGTTGTTTACATGGCAGCAGATAACAGAATATCTTGCAATTGAAATTAATTTTCTGCCGTTTAGTTTCTATGATTACATGCTTTACTATTTCTTTCACGGCAAGATTCACTTCACCGGATGGTTGCATGGATACTATCACCATAACATTATCTTGTTTTTATTTGCCCCCCTATGGAAGCTTTGGCAGTCTCCACTGCTTTTAATCACGGTTTACGGGGCGTTGGCCAGCGCCTGTATTTTTCCGCTTCACGCAATTGCTCGAGAGCGATTTAAAGAACCACTGGCGCCGTTTTGCATCACCCTCATATTTTTAAACTATCGTTATTTGCAAAATGTGATGTTGATGAATTTCAGCGCAGAGATTTTTTATCCGCTCTTTGTGTTTACCGCGGTTTATTTTTCAATGAAGCGCCGTTGGGGGCTTTACTATCTTTTTTTTATCCTCGAATTGCTCGTGAAAGAAGATTCGTTTATTTACGGTGTTGCGGTTGCGGTTTTCACCTTTTTTTACCGCGAAGAGAAAGCTTCAAGTGAGGCATCTCGCCGTTGGAACGGTGCCCTTTCTGCTTTGTTAGCGGTGGGATACTATGTGTTTTTGCGAAAGGTTTATTCCCCGCTTATCGGCAGCGATATTATGTATGGGAACGCGGCAAATTACGCCGGATACGGAGGATCGTTCCGCGAAATTATTTTGATGTTTTTAGGTTCGCCATGGAAATTGGTTACGGAATTCTTTTGCAGTAAACTCAAGGCTAAGGTTTTAAGCAACATTCTCTTTCGCGTTGCTTTTCTCCCGTTATTTTCGCCGGCAGTAATTTTGATGTTTGTCTCACTTTTGCCGCTTTTTTTTCATAATACCGGTCGAGATAATGATTTTATTGAGTTGCGTTTTTACTATGCCGCGGCGGTTCTTCCGTTTATTTTTATTGCTGTGGTATTCGGCTTTTCTAATTTACTGAAAAAAATTCCGGCGCATCGGCAGGAGCTTGTGCGTTGGATTTTTCTTCTCATCATGATTTTTCTTAATATCGGTCACTTTCGCACCGAAAAAATTACCGCGGAAAATTTAAAGTCAATCGCATGGGCAAAATCCGTCCCGGCCGGGGTTCTTTTAACGCACGGACATTTGCTTCCCTATGTGGGTTACCGTGAGCAAAACATCTATTTTGCCGAACCCTTTATGGATAGCTCCCATCCGGCCCACATGGCGTATATGACTCCCGATTTTATTTCGATTGATCTTAATGTTAATTTTTATCCGATGGACCGCTCTTTTTTTGATCGAAAAATTGTTGAGCTTAAAGCAGATCCGTCTTTTAGATTGATCAGGCAGGATCGTGATTTGCGCTATTTATTTCAGCGGGTACATTCCCGGACAGAAACTCTTGTCTCTCCCGGTTATAAGCCCCTCTATGAACTCGCGAAAGACGCATCTTCAGCCCAGTAATTGGTTAAACTTTAAAATGGCAGACATGCCCACTCTTGATATTCTTTAACACTGTAAATTGGGCAGGACGAGCAGTTTGATTTAGTGGGCGGGAACAGAGAATATATAAAATGTTTTGCCTGCTTTAGACATGGGTTCTTTTTTGTAAAAAAATGAAGTTGCATTTTTTTGCAACCGGGCGTACACCCCAACCCCAATTGCGTAATAACCGGGCTCAGGATTTAATAGTTCGGATTCAATTACTCTGCTCCACTGAATACCATAGTAATTGTAAACATCACCGTTTTCCGCATCGCTTGCAATTCGGATATTTGCGATCTTATTCGCTAAAATATATTCAGCTAAACGCCGGTTATCTTGTCCCCAATTAATATTAGAATCCGCGACAAGCCGGGCCCCATTTTCCACTGTTCCGACAGTTTCGTTGAAATAGGCAATAAAGTCCGGCGCAGTCATTAGTGAACGAATGGCAAATAGCAGAAACAAAATAAATAAAGCCAGTCGTGTTCCCCACTTTAAAAAGGATTGTTTGATTTGTTTATCAAGCCAAACGACAAGCAAACCTCCCCATAAAAACAAAAAAGTGAAAATGGACAGAATATGACGAATGCCGATATTGATTCCGGTAAAGACGGCTGCGCTGAAAATTACGGCGGGAGGAATGAGCAGAAGCGCTTTTGTGATTTTTTTAAGCTGCTTATTTAGGAAAACAATACCAAAACCGATTAATGCGAGCGCAAGCGTTAAAAGAGGTGTCTTAACAGAGATTACGCCAAAAAAATAACGCCAATCGCAGGTCACAAATGAGCCCTCAACGCAAATGCGGTGCCCTCCCATCGAATGCGCGAGAACAATTCCAAATGGCTGAACATAATGCCCAAATCCGGTGAAGCGGTAAAATTTTTGAAAAAAATCAGTGTAGTCAAGGATGATGCATAAACCCGCGATGAGCCATACAAGCAAAAAGCGCTTAACAAACACAATGACCCGTTCGGTGTCCCAATATTTCAGAAGAAAATATCCAAAAGCCGTCGTGATAATATTCCAGCTTGCAAAAATAAATGAAGCCTGAAGACCATATTTCTTTTTTAATTTCAAAGCAAAAAAGAATGCCAGAATGAAACCGGCGCCAAGCAATATTTTAAAAATTAATAGAGTTCCCCTTTTTTTAAACAAATCTAAATTTCTGAAGCAAAGATAAAGAGTTAATAAGCATAACGGGCCAAGCGAAGCCATAGCTTGCTTTTGCCCTAAAGCATTCGCAAGCAGAAAAAAAGCAAGCGCCCCCATTTTCCAATCAACTTTTGACGGTTCAGTTGATGCGGAAAATGTTTGGTTTCTTGTTAAATAAAAATGTATCAAAAAAAGAAGCGTGACAACCGGAAAAAGAGCCAGGCCGCTGATTTTTGATAGAAAGGTTGCGCCACACAGGCAGCCCAGGACAGCGGCATTTTTAGCTGAAGAACAATCAAAAAATCTTTTTAACGCATAAACCGAAAAAAAATAGAAAACAGTTAATCCCATATCGGTCGTATCCAGACTACCGTGGGCAATGATATTGGGATCAAATGCATACAAAAAGAGAGAGAGTATTCCTGTGGCTGCGCCTCCTATTTCTCTCCCAAAAAGTGCAATGCCCAGCCCTAAGATGAGTGTGAGGAAAATAATCGGAAGTCGCTCTAAAAAAAGTAAAAGCGCGGGGTTATTTCCCATTTCGTAAAGAAAGCGCGCGCCGTTTCGAGAAATATCAGGCGTGTTGGAATTAGGCAAATAAACCGGTGTCTTGATATCAAAGTGAGGCTGTAACAATAGTAGCGGTAAGGCCGCAATCTGACTTGCTAAAGGAGGTTGTTCCCCTAGGAAGCGATAATCGTTGTGGCGAACCATCGGGTATCCCGATGCTGTAAAATAGGTTTCATCAGTTACCTGCCCTTGCGTCCAGGCAGAATAAAGACACTGTCCCGCTAAAGCTGCAAGCAAAATTAAAACGCAGAAATAAAACTTGATTTTGGCGCTCAATGAAAAAGCCTCAATTAGCGAGTTCCATAACTTGCTTCATCATTTTGTCCTTTATAGATAAAAAGCAAATTATGATAAAAATGAACGGAGGTGATATTTTTGTCGTAGTAGCTCGGTTGATAATTCGGGCGCTCAAATTCGATATGATTCAGACTATCCACCAAACTTTTGAAGAATCCCATGGATGTTTGAGGGTTATTGAGATCAACACTGTCGCCGCCGTAATTGGGCCAGTAAGAAGTTTGAATGTCTTCCGCCGCGTAGATTCCCCCATCCTTTAAGAGTGGAAATAAATGTTTGAATGTAGTCAGCACATGGCCATTGATATGGCTACCATCATCAATAATGA
>CAZSVD010000025.1:0-5910 GCA_964610145.1 uncultured bacterium
AGACAAAATCAAAAAAATGCTTTCTGTAAACGGAAAAACAACGGTAGATGAATTTCACCGCCGGTTAGGAAAAATCGTCTGGGATAAATGCGGCATGGCCCGCTCCAAAGAAGGTCTTGAGCAAGCCATCAAAGAAATTCAGGCTTTGCGGGCTGAATTCTGGAAAGATGTTAAAGTTTTGGGAACCAATGAAGAGCTCAACCAATCACTTGAAAAAGCGGGACGCGTCGCCGATTTCCTTGAGTTTGGCGAACTGATGTGTCTTGATGCCCTCACCCGCGAAGAATCCTGCGGCGGACATTTTCGCGTTGAGTATCAGGAAGAAGGCGAAGCGAAACGCAATGATGACAAATTCACCTATGCCGCCGCATGGGAATATAAAGGTGAAGGCGTCAAACCTGAATTGCACAAAGAAGAGCTCAAGTTCGAATCCATTCATTTACAAACCAGAAGTTATAAATAAGGTTAATACGGTTGGGCTTTAGCCCAAAGTAAAAACAAAATAGATGAGCACTATGAAACTAACCCTGAAAGTTTGGCGGCAAGCGAATCAAAATGTGAAGGGACATTTTGAAACTTATCAAACCGAAGCCAATGAACACATGTCTTTTCTTGAAATGCTCGATGTCGTGAATGAGAAGATGATTCACGAAGGCAAAGATCCCGTCGCATTTGACCATGATTGCCGCGAAGGGATTTGCGGTGCCTGTTCGATGGTTATTAACGGTGTTCCACACGGTCCCAAAAAAGCAACCACCACCTGTCAGCTGCATATGCGTTCGTTCAAAGACGGCGATATTATTGTGATCGAACCCTGGCGCGCGGCGGCATTCCCTGTTTTGAAAGACTTAATCGTTGACCGAGGTTCTTTTGACCGCATTATTCAGGCTGGCGGATTTACCTCCGCGGCAACAGGCGGCGTTCCTGATGCCAATGCAATTTTGATTCCTAAAGAACGAGCTGATGAAGCGATGGACGCGGCTCAGTGTATCGGCTGCGGTGCCTGTGTGGCAGCTTGCCCCAATGCTTCCGCCATGCTTTTTACCGCCGCAAAAGTTTCTCATCTCGCGAATCTTCCCCAGGGACAAATCGAAGCTAAAACACGTGTTCAGAATATGGTCAGTCAAATGGACAAAGAAGGTTTCGGTAATTGCACTAATCACGGTGAATGTCAAACAGCCTGCCCGAAAGAAATTTCGATTAAGTTCATTTCCAAAATGAACCGCGAATATTTAGGCGCGCTGACACATCAGCAAAAGTCTGATTCGGGCGAATAGGCTTTTGCGGCTCTGGGCTTCGCCCAGCCACAATCCCCAACAAGAATTTTCTACGACTAGCTTTAGCTGAAAAGCCTCAGAGGATTATCATAATTTCCGCGGCGATTTTGCTTTTTAAAGCTATGCTTTTTCTTGTCATCGAGCATTTTATTCTTTGCGCGCATGGAACGCTTGGCTTTTTGTTTTCGGATCTTAAAAATGCGTTTTGCTTGCTCGCTTTTTGCGCCTAAAATTTGATTCTCGATCTTTTGAACAAGCGCAACACGCGCTAAGTAACGGTTGATTACCTGCGATCTTGTTTCCTGACATTTAACGATGAGTCCGCTTGGCTTATATTTCAGCATCACGCAGGTTGAAACTTTATTGACATGCTGTCCGCCGGCTCCGCCCGAGCGCGCAAAAATCTCCTCGATATCACTTTCGTGAATACCCAGTTTTTCCATTTTCTGCCTGAGAACATCTTGTTTTGCCTGCGAAACAGAAAAAAGACTCATTTAAGTAATGCGGCCAAATCCGGTTCTTTTTCAAAAAGTTTATCCACAGAACGTACAACTTCCGCGTTCACGGTCAGTTCCGGAGCATGATGCGGTTTTATACGCGCGTCAATAATCAGAGGACCATCGCAGCCCCAATGCTTAAATTCGGTAAAACTATTTACGCCATAAATATCGTGCGATGGATTGGCACGCGTAAATGTGATCCATAAAAAATCGTTTGTTAAGTTATCCGCCGCAAATGGATCACAAATCACAATCAATGGAAATTTAGAAACTTGTTCATTCTGATCAATCGCAGCGGCAAGCGCCGACATTTCATGGGACGCGGCTTCATAGCTTTTAAAGGCAGCCTGCTCCATCATTAAAACACCCGGCATAATCAAATGCATTTTGCCGAGATTGGGATCGGCATCAGGCAAAGTCTGCGGTAATTCACGCAGAGGCTCTCCGGCCGCGGCAATCACGACTTTGGAGCCCTGATTGAGCCCTAAGCCCGAATAATCCAGCGTATCGATGGTCGTCATGGTTTGAAAATGTAAATCTTTGCGCGGGTCAAACCGCTCTAAAACATGTTTAAAAAATCGCGTGACATCATGTGTATCTAACTTGGAGTTATCTTCCCCCGCCGCAAGAAAAAGAAATTTAGCTAAGCTCAACGGACCGGTACCCAAAATAGCATTCGCGAGCTGAAGTAATTCCTGCGGTTTCCGTTTTTGATAAGGCGCGTAACGCTCACTACCTATTGCAAGCAATAACGGATGAACTCCGGCGGCATCCACCGCGTGAACCTCTTTGACACCCGGAATCACGGTTTGAATCACCGGCCCCGCAAGCTCATGTATCAGCTTTCCAAACTGGGAATCCTCCTGCGGCGGACGACCGACAACCGTAAACGGCCAAACAGCATCTTTGCGGTGATAAACCTTATGCACCTTGATAAAAGGAAAATCATGTTTCAACGAGTAATACCCCAAATGATCTCCGAAAGGCCCCTCAGGCTTCACTGCTTTGGGATCCACATAGCCTGTAATACAAAAATCAGCATCCGCAGAAATGACAAACCCATCGCGAATCGCGTAGCGGAACCCTGAACCATTCAATGCGCCCGCGAATAACACTTCAGGCATGCCCTCAGGGCAATACATCACCGCCGCAAAAGCATGCGACGGCGGCCCGCCGATAAAAATTGAAACCTTAAGCGGTTCTCCGCGCTCGATTGCTACCTGATGATGCATACCAATATCTCTGCGGATTTGATAATGCAATCCAATCTCATCTTTAGAATAATCATTCCCGCTGAGCTGGACGCGATACATCCCCAAGTTGGAGCGCATCATTCCCGGTTTAGCCTGATTCTCAGTATAAACCTGCGGCAAAAGCACAAAGGCTCCGCCATCTTTTTCCCAACAACGAATTTGCGGTAATTGATCAATCGTCGTTTCACATTCCAGACACGGGCCGCTTGAAACTTTCTGCGGCAGCGCGGAAAGCGCAAAAAGAGGCATATCCCAAATATAACGCAATGGATTTTTAAGAAATGCCTTGAAGTCTGATTTTAGTTCAAAAGCTTTTTTGACGCGTCCGAGTGTCCCTCGAAAAAGAAATCGGCAACGCTCTTCCGTGCCGTAAAGATTGGAAACACAGGGAAACGGTGAGCCTTTCACCTTCTCAAATAAAATTGCGGGGACTTTTGCCACGGCAGTTATATCTTTTCCGCTACCGCAGGAACGAATGCGACGGTGAATTTCCGCCATCTCCAAATCAGGATCGACTTCGGATTTAACGCGAATTAATTGCCCGGATTTTTCAAGATCAGCGAGACAAGCGCGCAGTGAGGAATAATGCATGGCGCATTATACAACACCGCTTGACCGCGGATAGACAGAAAGACAAAAGTTATTTAAAAACCAACTTCTTTCACCCGCGGGAAAAAAGCGGCCGGTAAATATTCCAATAAGCCGTGGCCGCAAGGACATGCAAAGCCATCATGACGCTAGGTAAAACTAAATTGGGTAATTGCGGCGTGAAATAAACATGAAACAAAACAATGTTCAGCGTCATGGGCGCAAGGATAACTAACGCGAGCGGAGCACGAAAGCCTGTCAGGAGCAAAAAGCCGCCCAAAACCTGAGTTCCGCCCATGAACGGCATAAAATAACCGCTTTTCATCAGTCCACCGACAAATGCCATCGCCGCCTCCGGCATGGGCGGCGGAGTCATTTTGATAAAATTTAAAAATCCGTTTAATCCAAACACAAAGTAAATTAATCCCAAAAGCAATCGTGCCGCAAAAGCAATTTTTGGTTTCATAATCCCCTCCCGTTAGGTTGCTTTTTTATCGGATGAAATTTCAATGAGTTGAGCGTCGGGCAAACTTGATTCCGCCGGCCAAAGGCGGATAAAGAACACCCGTTTGGGATGAATCAGCTTTGAAACCATATCCTGCGCATCGCGCGTAAAAAAGCCCTCCGCCCCGTCACCGGCGTAGTCTTTCATTTTCAATTTAAGTGAAGAAAAAGTAAAATTGGTTCGAAGCGAAGTAATCATCAGATTTCTAACACGCTCTTCGAAATACCGCACGTGAACATCTTTCTCATTCGGTGAATCCGTTTGTTCATAAACGATAATGAAAAACTCTTCTTTAAAAGGTTCAATTTTCTCGACGTAGACGGGTTTTTGAAAATCATTGTAATAAATAGAAAGCGGCATGCTCATATACCGGGAACCGGAAGTATCGCGAAAAATTCTGTAAAGAGTAATGCGCATCCCTTTGGGCGGCGACGCAAGCTCGATCCGGAAATCATCGCCTTGCCAAACCCCTAGGGCATAAGGCTGCATAAAACCTTTACCATGCAGCCTATTGTTACGCTGAACCAGCAAACGTAAGGGGCGCGTCAAAAAGCCCGAAAGATCCTGGGGTCTCGGGTTTTCGGGCTGATCATTCAGATAAAAATCAGGTAAACTGAGATTGATTTCTTCAGCCCCGGCAGAGAAAGTGAAAACAAAAAACGCTAATGCGGTTAAAAAAAGACGGCCGTATTTGGTTTTTATCATCCAATAATAATTCGGGCGTCCAAGACAGAAGCCCCTAGTCCTTCCTGGTGCACCATGAGCGGATTCACATCGATTTCCTTAATCTCAGGGTGATCACAGGTAAGCTGGGACAATCTTACAATGCATTCCGTAGCCTTGGCAATATCAGAAGGTTTTTCACCGCGCACACCTTTGAGAATTTTATAACTGCGGATGGATTCCACCATAAGCTCCGCACTACGCTCACGCAAAGGAGCCAGACGAAACGCGACATCTCTCAAAACTTCAACATAGATTCCGCCCAATCCAAACATGAGTGTGGGTCCCAACGCGGGATCGCGATTCATTCCTAAAATCACCTCAATCCCTTTCGCAGACATTTTTTGCACAAAAAAACCATCCAATTTGCCTGCCGGAAAAATGGTTTTAAATTTCGCGGTCATCTCAGCGCAGGCGTTTTCCACATCTTCTTTATTTTTCAAATTCAAGCGTACCGCTCCAAAATCAAATTTATGCACGATTTGCGGTGATATGGTTTTAACCACGGCCGGAAACCCCACCTGTTGAGCGACATGAACCGCCTCTTCGGCCGTACGCGCAAATCCAAATGGCAACACCGGAAATCCATAGGCCTTTAAAATTTCCATAGCCCGGTCAATCGGAACCATGCTCTGTCCGCTCGCTAAAGTTTCCTGAATGATTTTTTTGACAACGCTTTGATTGACGGAAAAATTTTTAACCTCGGTGCGCGGACGTTGAATCCATTGCTGATACCGATACATTAACCCTAACACTTGTCCCGCGTTTTCAGGAAAACGAAAATGCGGAATACCATTCTCCTCCAAAATTTGAACACCTGAAGAAACATCGACAATCCCCATAAAACAAGCAATGATCGGTACGTTAATTTCTCGCGCAGCTTTCACAATCACGCGCGCGGTATCTTCAATCGCCGTCATCGCCTGAGGCGTCAAAATGACCAATAAGCTGTCCACTTGCGGATCTTTCGCCACAATCCGAAGCGCTTCTTCATAGCGATTCGCGCGCGCATCACCGATCACGTCGATAGGATTATGAATATTGGCTGTCGGCGGTAAGACTTT